>JBDTCQ010000224.1:0-9219 GCA_039923515.1 Dokdonella sp. | reverse complement strand
CGCTCGAACAGCGCCGCGATCCGCGCAAACGCGAGGTAAGGATCCGCCGCAACCAGCAGACTCGGACCCGCAACGGCGGTGGCATCGAGATCGGCTGCGCGAACAACCACGGCGGCGGCGCGTGTCGACGCCAGTTGCCCGCGATAGCGCGGATTGGCGAGGAAGCCGAGCTGGCCTTGGCCGGCATGGGCAAGCGTGCCGACGCCATCGATCTGGCGCGTCCCATCACCACGCAGCTCAAGGCCGAATCGGGCGGCGATGTCGCCGAGAGCGATTGGCTCGGTCAAGGCTTTCCCCCGGGCTTGCCGAGCTTGCCTTTCAGGCGCTCGAGCACCTGGTCGGTGACATCGATGCGCTGGCTCGCATACACCACCGGACTTGGCACGATCAGGTCGATGTTCTGTTCGCGGGCGAATTCAACGACGGCGTTGTTGATCTCGCGCCAACTGCGATCGAGTTCCTGATCGCTGCGCGATTTCAGTTCGCTGCGCAGGCTGTCGCGTTTGCGCTTGATCGAGCGGTCCAGTGCGTCGATTTCTCGGCGCAGATTTTCCGCGTCGGTGCGATCCATGCTGGTGCTGTCGCGCTCATGGCGTGAGCGCATCGTCGCCAGTCGTGTTTCCTCGGCGCTCAATTCGCTGTCGCGCGGGGCGAATTCGAGTTCGAGCTTCTGACGCCCGGCAACGACTTGGGGCGCATTATCGAGCAGGCGCTTCATGTCGACATAGCCAATGCGCATGGCTGCCGGCTGGGCCATCAGCGACAGGCATGAGGTCAACAGCCACGCGGCCAACAGCGTGCGCGAGACGGTGATCCTGATTGCGCGATTGGCCTGTTTCACCTGTCCGATCCATTCAGCGTCCCGCCCTTCGGAAACCAGCCGCAACAATCGGGAAGCCGGTCGCCTGCGATACCCGGGGAGTTGGTCCCGGGCGCAGGTCGTGCGGTTTACCAATCCTTTGCGCCTGATCCTGAATGGGCAGGATAGGTTGAAGCAGTCTCCCGGCCAAGCCCGTTCTCCCGGAATCGTCGAATCCGACGTGCAATTCAGGTCAGAACTGCGGACCGAAGGAGAACTGGATCGATTCGGTGTCGTCGCCCGCCTGCTTGCGCAGCGGCTTGGAAATGCTGATGACGATCGGTCCGATCGGTGCCCGCCACTGGAATGACAGGCCGGTGGATGCACGCAAGTCCTTGGCGTTCCAGGCGTTGTAGTCCTTGAACACGTTGCCGACATCGACAAACCACGACAGGCGCGTCGTATTGTCATTTTCCTTGACGAAAGGCGTCGGGAAGATGACCTCGGCCGTGGCCACGGTCTTGAAGGCGCCGCCGAGTGGCTGGCGGTAACCACCAGTAAGATCGTAAGGGCCGAGTGTGTTGTCGCGGAAGCCGCGGATGTCGGAGCTGCCACCGGCGAAGAAGTTCTCGAAGAACGGCAGGCCGCGCGCGCCATATTCGCTGACCACGGCGGGATCCTGGCCGTAGTCGACCGCGGTGCGATAGACACCGTTGTAGCTGCCGCCATAGCCGAGCGAGGCGCTGCCGAACAGGGTCAGCTTCTCGGTCAGCGGGATGTACTTTGAATACAGATAGCGGAACTTGAAATACTCGACGGTCGAGCCGGGCAGGGTGGTTTCGAACGAGGCCGTCTGCAGGGAGCCGCGGGTCGGGTTGTAGAACTTGTTGCGCGTGTCGTGTGCCCACGACAACTCGAGACTGGCGGTATGGAAGGTCCTGTGGTTGAGCGCAAACAGATAGTCGATGAATTGCTGCGGGGTCGACGGGAACGTCTGGATCGTCGTACGGCTCAGGCCAATGCGCGTATTGAGAGTGTCGCTCTCGGTCAACGGCAGGCCGAGGTAGGTGCTGAAGTTGTCCGAGTTGGTCAGGTAGTTGGCGATATTGGCCTGGCCGGAATCCAGCTCGCGATGGCTGAGGTCGTAACCGAGACCGATGCCGGAATCTGTCAGGTAGGGCTCGAAATACGAAACGCTGTAGGTTTTCAGGTACGAGCTGCGCTGCAGGGTCACGCCCACCCGGTCGCCGGTGCCGAAGAAGTTGTTCTGCTGCAGGGCGATGCTGGTGATCAGGCCTTGCACCTGCGAGTAGCCGATACCGAAGGTGAAGCTGCCGGAAGGCTGCTCTTCGACCGTCACATTGACATTGACCTGATCTTCCTGGCCAGGCACGCGCGGGGTCTCGATCGAGACCGTCTTGAAGTAGCCGAGGCGCTGCAGACGGATCTTCGAGCGGTCGATCGCCGCCTGCGAATACCAGGCGCCTTCGAGCTGGCGCATCTCGCGGCGCATGACCTGATCTTCGGTATGCAGGTTGCCCTTGAAGGTAATGTGCTGCACGTAGACGCGCTTGCCCGGATTGACCTGGAAATTGAGGGCGACCTCGCGCTTTTCGCGATTGATCTCCGGAATCGGATTGACCTCGGCGAAGGCGTAGCCGATGTTCGCCAGTGCCGAGCTGATCGCATCGGAGGATTGCTCGACCTTGCGTCGCGAGAAGATTTCATTGGACTTGATCGAGAGCAGCTTGCGCAGGTCTTCATCCTTGAGGATCAGATCACCGCTGAGCTTGATGTCGGTGACGGTGAAGACCTCGCCTTCCTTGATGTTGGCGACGACATACATCTTGCGCTTGTCAGGACTCATCGAGACCTGGGTCGAGTCGACCGCGAAATCGACATAGCCGCGATCGAGATAGAACGAGGACAGGCGCTCGAGGTCTCCCGACATCTTCTCGCGAGAGTATTGGTCATCCTTCGAATACCAGGAAGTCCAGTTGCTGGTGTCGGACTGGAAATCCTCGCGGATCTTCTTGGCCTTGAATGAATCATTGCCGACGATGTTCAGATGCTTGATCTTGGCTGGCTTGCCCTCGACGATATTGATCGCGACCTCGACCCGGTTGCGATCCAGGTTGACCACCGCGGTTTTCACCGAAACATTGTACTTGCCGCGGTTGTAGTACTGGCGGGTCAGCTCCTGCTGCACCGAGTCGAGCTTGAGGCGGTCGAAGGTCTCGCCCTCGGCAAGCCCGATGCCCTTGAGGCCCTTGCGCAGGTCTTCTTCCTTCAGATCCTTGTTGCCGCGCAGCGACACCTTGGAAATCGAAGGCCGCTCGACCAGGTTGACGACGAGAATGTCACCCTGGCGATCGAGGGTCACGTCATTGAAGAATCCGGTCTTGTACAACGCACGGATCGCCTGTTCGGCGCTTTCCGGGGTGAGTACGTCACCTTTCTCGATCGGCAGGTAGGTGAATACCGTACCCGGCGCAATACGCGACAGGCCGTCGATACGGATGTCCGACACTTTGAAGCTGTCGAAGGCGAAGGCATTCTGGGTGCTGAGCCAGGCGAGCAAGAGCAGGGCGGCGATACGCTTCATCGTCACTTCCATTGAGGCAGGGGCGGCTGGCGACGAGGGCACGCCGCTTCCGTTGTTATTGGGCAGAACCGGCTCAGTGAATGAGCCGAAGAATATCGTTGTAGAACGCCAGCCCCATCAGGGCTACCAGCATCATCAGGCCGACGTACTGGCCTGCAATCTGCGTGCTCTCACTCACCGGACTGCCTTTGATCAGTTCGATAAGGTAATACAGCAGGTGCCCGCCGTCCAAGATCGGGATCGGTAAAAGGTTGATTATCGCCAACGACAGCGAGATCAGGGCGAGAAAACCGAGGAACCAGGCCAGGCCGAGTTGGGCCGACCCATTGGCAAAGCGGGCGATTGTGATCGGGCCGGACAGGTTGTCGAGGCTGGCGCGGCCGACAACGAGCATCTTGAGCATGCCCAGCGAGCTCTTGGTGGTATCCCAGGTTTCCGCAAACGCCCGTGGAATCGCGGCGAGCGGTCCGTACTTGAGGGTTGCATCGTGGGCATCACTACTCGTAATGCCGATAACGAAACGGGATTTTCCATCGGCTGCCGTGATTTCGCGGGCCTTGAGCTTGATGTCGAGCTGCTCGTCCCCGCGCTTGATGATGAGGGCCAGTTCGGGATCCCTGGCGGCCTGCTCGGGCACCAGCGATTCGATATCGGCAAACGCGGTGACTTCGTGACCGTTGATGCGCAGGACGCGGTCACCTGATTTCAGGCCTGCCGCAGCGGCGGGCATGTCATCGCTGACCTTGCCGATGATGGCGGGCTGCCTGCGCGGTTGCAGGCTCAGGCCAATCCGGTCGAACAAATCGTTTTCAGTCACCTCGGCGGGCAACTTGCTGAAGGCCAGCACACGCATGGCATCCATTCCGGCCGCGGTGCGTACCTCGACCGGCGTATCGAAGCGGCCGACCGCGTTCTCGCCGAGTTTCTGGATCGCCTTGCTCCACGAATCGATGGCTGCGCCATTGATCGCGGTGATGCGATCGCCCGCTTCGATGCCCGCTTCGGCGGCGACGCCGGTGGGCGCGGCCACGATCGGCAGGAAGTCGGGCTTGCCCACCACAAACATCAGCCAGAACGCGAATACGGTGAAGATCAGGTTGAACGCCGGGCCGGCGGCCGCGATCGCCATGCGCTGGCCGACCGGCTTGCGATTGTGCGCCTGATCGAGTTCTTCGGGGGCGACCTCGCCTTCGCGCTCGTCAAGCATCTTGACGTAGCCGCCGAGCGGAATCGCGGCAATCGCGAACTCAGTGCCATGACGGTCACGGCGCATCCACAGCGGCTTGCCGAAGCCGACCGAAAAGCGCAGCACCTTCACCCCGCACCAGCGAGCGACGATGAAGTGGCCGAACTCGTGAAAGGTGACCAGCAGACCGAGGGTGACCAGCAGCCACCATACAGATCCGAAAAACTCGTTCATTCCAGAATCTCGATAATCACGTCGCCAAGCCGGCAATGATACGTTGTGCTTCACGTCGTGCCGTTAAATCACTGTCAAGCAGACTGGGCAAATCGCTCACCGCTGCACCGGGCAGGCGTTCCAGACTGGCTTCGATGACCGCCTCAATGGCGAGAAAAGTCAGTTTGCCATCGAGAAACGCGGCGACCGCTTCCTCGTTGGCCGCATTCAGGGTCGTCGGCGCGGTGCCTCCAGCGGCGAGCGCCTGATAGGCCAGATCGAGGCAGCGAAAGGTGGTCCGGTCGACGGCCTCGAAGCCCAATTGGGCGATTTTGACCAGATCCAGCGCCGGGACTCCCGCATCAATGCGTTCCGGCCACGCCAGCGCGTACGCTATTGCGGTGCGCATGTCCGGATTTCCAAGCTGAGCCAGAACCGTGCCGTCACAATATTCGACCATCGAATGGACGATGCTTTGCGGGTGCACGACGACGTCGATATCCGCTGCCGCGGCATCGAACAGGAAATGTGCCTCAATGACTTCGAGGCCCTTGTTCATCAAGGTAGCCGAATCCACCGAAATCTTGCGGCCCATGCTCCAGTTTGGATGCGCGCAGGCCATGTCCGGTGTGACCGCCTCGAGTTGGCTGCGGGTGCGTCCGCGAAACGGCCCACCTGACGCCGTCAACACGATCCGGCGCACACCGCATTCGGCGAGACTGCGGCGCTCGCGCGGCAGACACTGGAATACCGCGTTGTGCTCAGAATCTATGGGCAGCAGCAAGCCGCCTCCCTCATCCAGCGCCGTGCGCAGCAAGTTGCCGGCCATGACCACCGATTCCTTGTTGGCCAGCAGCAGGCGCTTGCCGGCGCCGGCGGCGGCCAGGGTTGATTCAAGACCGGCTGCACCAACGATCGCAGCGACCACGCAGTCGGCGTGACTGCCCTCGGCCGCTTCGATCAGGCCTTGCGCGCCTGAAGTTGCGCGAGCATGGACGCCGGCGGATTTGAGGCGCTCGCTCAGTTCCCGTTCGAGCGTGGGATCGGCAATCACGGCGATTTCAGGACGCCATTGCCGGCACAGCTCGACCAGCGCCTCGACATTGCGATGCGCTGACAGCGCGGTGATGCGGAAGTGGTCTGGATAGCGCTGGACTACATCGAGCGTGCTCGCACCGATCGAGCCGGTCGCGCCAAGGAGCGCGATACGCATCATGCCGGGAAGTACAGATCGATCAGGAGTTTGCCGAGGGCGAACATCGGCATCGCGGCAAACACGCCATCGAGACGATCAAGCAGGCCGCCATGACCCGGAAACAGCGCACCGGAATCCTTCACATTGGCCTGACGCTTCATCAGGCTCTCAAACAGATCGCCGAGGATCGACCAGACCACGCAAAACAAGCCGAGCACGACCAGCAAAGCCAGCGGCACCCCGCGTGCGCCAATCCACCACCCGCCGATCAGGGCGATCAGGCCGCTGCCAAACAAGGCACCCCAGACGCCTTCGAACGTCTTGCCGGGGCTGATCCGTGGCGCCAGCTTATTTCGCCCAAAGCGGCTGCCGACGGCGTAGGCAAACGTATCAGCGGCCCAGACCACGAACAGCGCATACAACGCCCAGGTTCCGCCGACTCCGGGCAAGCTGTGTATCTGCACGAGCGCAGTCCAGCCGGGAACCAGCACGAGCCATCCGGCGACCAGCTTGATGGCGATGTTGCGCGTGTTTGGCGATGCAGCAAAAGAGAATCTGCGCATCCACCACAGCGCAATCAACCACCAGGCGACGCCGGCGTAGATGCATAGCCACCATGCGGATTCGCCGCGAACGGTCCAGAGGCCAGCCATCATCAGCATGGTCAGCACAACGACGAGCGCGCGGCTCACGTACTGCTGCATGCCGATCAGGCGCGTCCATTCCCACATTGCGCCCGCCCAGACCACGATCAGCAGGCCGGCGAACAACGGCGTCGAGGAAAGCAGGATGAAGGCAATCGCGATGGGCGCGAGGATCAGGCTGGTGATGATTCGTTGTTTCATGCAACTCCCTGACCGGGTTCGGCGACCACCTGGGCGGAGGTCTGGCCGAAGCGGCGTTCGCGACGCGAAAATTCGTTGACGCAACCATCGAGCACGGCCGCGTCGACATCAGGCCACAGCGTATCGATGAAAACCAGCTCCGCATAGGCGAGCTGCCAGAGCAGAAAATTGCTGATGCGCAACTCGCCACCGGTACGGATGAAAAGGTCGACCGGCGGTTGCCCAGACAGGGCGAACCAGCGCGCGAGCACATTCTCGTTGATCGCCGCCGCTTCGATTTCGCCGCGTGCGACCGCTTCGGCGGCCAGGCGTGCGGCGTTGGCGATATCCCAGCGACCACCATAGTTGACCGCCACATTCGCCAGCAGCGCGGTATTTGCGCGGGTCTTCTCCATCGCCTTGAGCATGCGCGCATGCAGGTCGGGCGCAAACGCGGAAAGATCGCCGATGAACTCGATGCGCACACCGTGGCCATGCAACTCATCGACCTCGCGATCCAGCGCCTTCAGGAACAACTGCATCAAGGCACCGACCTCATCCTCCGGACGCTTCCAGTTTTCGCTTGAAAACGCGAACAGGGTCAAGGCCTTGATGCCGCGGCGCAAGCAGTACTCGACCGTGGAACGGAGTGCTTTCTGCCCCTCGCGATGGCCAAAGCTGCGTGGACGATGGCGACGCTCCGCCCAGCGCCCATTGCCATCCATGACGATGGCAAGGTGCTGCGGCGCGCGCAGGGTGTCTGCGCTCGCGGGATCGATGCTCATGTTGTGGCGGTTGGACGGATCGATGGCTCAGATCGCCATCAACTCGTCTTCCTTGTTCTTGACCACGCCATCGACATCCTTGACGAACTTGTCGGTCAATTTCTGGATCTCATCCTCCGCGCGACGCTCATCGTCTTCGCTGATCTGCTTGTCCTTGAGCAGTTCCTTGATGCTGTGGATGGCATCGCGGCGGATGTTGCGGATCGCGACCTTGGCATTCTCGCCCTCGCCGGCAACCTGCTTCGAGAGCTCCTTGCGGCGCTGCTCGGTCAGAGCTGGCAGGTTGATGCGGATGACCTGGCCGACCGTGTTTGGGGTCAGGCCGAGGTTTGAGCCGAGAATGGCCTTCTCGACAATCGGAACCATCGGTTTTTCGAACGGCGAGATGGTCAGCGACCGCGCATCGGCGACCGCGATATTGGCAACCTGGGTCAAGGGCACGTCGGAACCGTAATAAGGAACCATCAATTTGTCGACCAGGGCAATGCTGGCACGCCCGGTGCGCAGGTGGGTGAGATCCTGGCGCAGCGATTCGACACTCTTGGTCATGCGCGTCTGCGAGTCTTTCTTGATGTCATCAAGCATGGCGTGGTCACCCGTGGTGCATTGCGAATGGCCGCGAAGTATAGCAGCGAGGCCGATCCAGGCGACCGTTCCCGCGGCGCGACCGCGGATCGCCAGGCAGTTTCGTGGGAGGGACTTCAGTCCCGATGCGCCTCTATCGGGTCGCCTGGTTTGCGGCCAGCGCCGAGCACGCAGCTCTCGGGCTCACCCCGCCTCGCTGACCAGGGTGCCGATCTGTTCTCCTTGCATGATTCGCATCAGGTTGCCCTCGCGCGCCATGTCGTAGATGCGCAGCGGGATCTTGTGGTCGCGGCAGAGCGCGATCGCGCTGGTATCCATGACCTGCAGGTTGCGCTGGATCACGTCTTCGTAGCTCAGATGCTCGTAGCGGGTCGCGTTGGGATTGCGGGCCGGGTCGGCCGTGTACACGCCGTCGACCTTGGTTGCCTTGAGCAGCAGATCGGCACCAATCTCGATTGCACGCAAGGCTGCTGCCGAATCAGTCGTGAAGAAGGGATTGCCGGTTCCCGCCGCAAACAACACGACTCGATTCTTTTCCAGATGCCGGATCGCCCGGCGGCGGATGAAATCCTCGCAGACCTCGTTGATCTTGATCGCGCTCATCGTCCGCGCCGAGCCGCCCGCGCGCTCGATCGCATCCTGCATGGCCAACGCGTTGATCACGGTCGCCAGCATGCCCATGTGGTCGCCCGTCACGCGATCCATCCCTGAGGCTGCAAGGCCGGCTCCGCGGAAGATGTTGCCTCCGCCAATGACCACACCTACCTGTACCCCGACATTGCGCACCTCAAGGATCTCGCGGGCGAGTCGGCCAATCACTTTCGGGTCGATCCCGTAATCGGATTCCCCCATCAGTGCCTCACCGGAAAGCTTCAAAAGGATGCGGTGATGCTTGATCGCTGACATGGGACGCTCCGGGGGATGGCAAAACGGACTCATTGTAAGGGAGTCCGCCCGATCTGCCACGCGGTGTGGTGTTGCGTCCTCTGGCTGGGTGTTGGCCGATACCCCTTGCGACTTTGGACGC
>JBDTCQ010000223.1:0-5846 GCA_039923515.1 Dokdonella sp. | reverse complement strand
CACTTGATGAGTTCGGCGTCGGGGGCGAGGTCTTTGGCCCATTCGTCGAGATTGAGGGTTTCCTTGCTGCGGCCGCGAGGCCAGAAGTGGTCGACGAGAACACGGTAGCCGTCATCTGCGTCGGGATCTTCGTAGGCGCGTTGCAGGCGTATTTCAGGAGATCTTGTTTTTGATTTCTTGCTCATGGCGAATCCCTGTTGTTCCTGGCCAATGCCTTGCGCACCTGCCGGCGGAGATTTGGCAATAGCTCCGTTTCGAACCATGGATTGCGCAGGAACCAGGCGATATTGCGCGGTGAGGGATGCGGCAGCGGGATCATCCTGGGAGCGAACTGCGCGTGGGCGGCGACGGTTGTGCCGACGCCACCGGCGGCATCCTTGCCGAGGAAATGTCGTTGCGCGTACTGGCCGATGAGCAGGGTCAACTCGATGTTCGGCAGGCTGGCCAGTAGTCGATCGAGCCAGATGTCGGCGCATTCGCGGCGGGGTGGCAGGTCGCCGCTGGCACCCTTGCCGGGATAGCAGAACCCCATCGGGATGATTGCGACTTGTTGCGGATCGTAAAAGGTGGGCTTGTCGACGCCGATCCAGTTGCGCAGGCGTTCACCGCTGAGGTCATCCCAGGGAATGCCGCTGGCGTGGACGCGGGCGCCGGGAGCCTGGCCGATGATCAGCAAGCGCGCGTTTGCTCCGACCTGCACGATCGGGCGCGGGCCATGCGGGAGATGGACGGCGCAGGCGTAGCAGGCGCGGACGGCTTTGAGCAGGGAGTTGAGGTCTTCGACCGGTGTTGCTTTTCGGGTGACCCGTGCTTCTGGCCGCCCTGCTCCGCTGCTGGATTGGCCGGTCTTGCACATGACAACCAATATGGAGGGAATACTGCCGGTAGCAAGGGGTACGGTACGTGCCGTTTCCATGGCGCTCACGCGCCACGCCTTGTTGCGCTCTCAAGCATCGGGGCGCGTGATTCGGTGGCGCTCGAGAGCCGTGTCCGGAACACGCGGTCGAGAACTGCGTCAGGAACGGCCGTCAAAAGCCGCCGGGGTGACAAGAGGTGTTCTGACTTTTTGCCATGGCCTCGGAGCAAGCCAGGCCCGACAAGCGCTTCGCTCGAATCACTGGATATGACGCCACTGCTCCAGCCGCACAGTTTCAGTCGGAACCTGTTTCCGCTACCCTGTTCGGCTGCATTGAAGCGCTTTTCCGGAAAATCCAAGCGAGATCGCGACGTTTCCGTGGGTCCGATCCATGCACGTCGCTGGATCCTTGTGGATGCACCGACAAAACCCCATCTTTCGCGCGACGAAACGGCGCGCGTTCCGTTCAACTCAAAACTGGAGATTCCATGTCCGCTGACATTCTCAAGGCTCTCGGCCTGACCAAGATCAATTCCGGCACCTACGTAGGCCAGGGTGAATGGTCGAAAACCACGGATGCGGGGCTGATCCAGTCGATCAATCCGGCGACCAACGAAGTGATTGCCGAAGTGCATGCATCGAACAAGGCCGACTACGACCTGATCATGAAGCGTGCCCAGGCGGCATTCGAGGTGTGGCGCACGACGCCCGCTCCACTGCGTGGCGAAGCGGTGCGTCTGTGTGGCGAAGCGCTGCGCAAGCACAAGGATGCTCTGGGGTCGCTGGTCTCGCTGGAGATGGGCAAGATCAAGCCGGAAGGTGACGGCGAAGTGCAGGAGATGATCGACATCGCCGATTTCGCGGTGGGTCAATCGCGCATGCTGTACGGCTACACCATGCATTCGGAGCGCCCGGGCCATCGCATGTACGACCAATGGCATCCGCTGGGTCTGGTCGGCATTATCAGCGCGTTCAATTTCCCGGTTGCGGTGTGGGCGTGGAATTCATTTCTGGCCGCGATCTGCGGCGACATCTGCATCTGGAAGCCCTCGCCGAAGGTGCCGCTGACCGCGATCGCGACCATGAAGATCTGCAACGAGGCCTTGAAGGATGCCGGTTACCCGGATCTGTTCTTCCTGTTCAACGATGCCGGTACGGATCTGGCCAAGGCGTTTGTCGATGACCGCCGCATTGCGCTGATCAGCTTCACCGGCTCGACCAAGGTGGGTCGCAGCGTCGGCGAGCAGGTCGCCAAGCGTATGGGCCGCAGCCTGCTTGAACTCGGCGGCAACAACGCGATGATTGTCGATGACACGGCTGATCTTAAGCTGGCCCTGCCCGCGATCGTGTTTGGTGCAGTCGGCACGGCCGGCCAGCGTTGCACGACGACGCGTCGCCTGTTTGTGCACGAGTCGATCCACGACGAAGTGGTTGCATCGGTGGTCAAGGCGTACAAACAGGTCGAAGGCAAGATCGGTGATCCGACCGATGCCAAGACCTTGATGGGCCCGCTGAACAGCCCTGACGCGGTCAAGCAGTTCCTCGGCGCGGTTGAGAAAGCCAAGGCCGCGGGCGGCACGGTTGCCACGGGTGGCGCGGCAATGGATGGCCAGGGCAATTTTGTCCTGCCGACCGTCATCACCGGCCTCAAGAACAGCGACGAGGTGGTGCAGACGGAAACCTTCGCACCAATTCTCTACGTGATGAAGTTCAAGACGCTCGATGAAGCGTTTGCCATGCACAACGATGTGCCGCAGGGCTTGTCATCGGCGATCTTCACCCAGAACGTCAAGCACGCCGAGCGCTTCCTTTCCTCGGCCGGTTCGGATTGCGGTATCGCCAACGTCAATATCGGCACCTCGGGTGCGGAGATCGGAGGCGCCTTCGGTGGCGAGAAGGAAACCGGCGGCGGTCGCGAATCCGGCTCGGATGCGTGGAAGGTTTACATGCGCCGTCAGACCAACACAATCAACTACTCCGATCACCTGCCGCTGGCCCAGGGCATCAAGTTCGAGTTCTGATCGAACGCACTAGTTGACACCAAAACGAAACCGGTCGCCAAGGCGGCCGGTTTTTTATTGCCATGGATGGCATATATGCCGGCAATGCAGGAGCAATTGCCGCCTATTGCCATGGATGGCATATATACCGGCAATGCAGGAGCAATTGCCGGCTATTGCCATGGATGGCATGTATGCCGGTAATGCAGGAGCAATTGCCGGTGCATTTCCGCACCAATGCGTAGATCTGAATAGTTCGCCTTGAGGATCTGCTTCGGCAGGACGGTAGCCGCAAAGCGGATTCCGCTGTACGAAGTCCGCCAGTCCGGGATGCTGAGGTGGGACGACGATGGGATCACCTGCGCCGGTTCCGTCCTGTCCAGATCTGTGGTGCAGTTAAACTATCAGCCTGGAGGAAACCATGAATCCACCCATACGCACCAGCGGCACCGCCATCGCCAGCCTGATCTTCGGCATTGTTGCCTGGGTCGGCTTGCCGGTTGTCGGCGCTTTGGTTGCCGTAATCTGCGGACACATCGCGCGTGGCGAGATTCGACGTATGCCGCCAGGCACAGTCGAAGGCGACGGCATGGCGATTGCCGGCCTGATCCTCGGCTATGTGCAACTGGCATGCTGCCTGATCGCTGTGTTGTTCATTGTGGGAATCGTGATGCTTGGACTCGCCGCAGGATGGCACTGGTAGATGTATGCCTTCGCCCGTTCCCTGTTGTTCTGCCTCGACGCCGAGCGTGCGCATGACTTGTCGCTGACCGCGATTGAGACCGCGTACCGAACCGGCTTCAATCCGCTGATCGCAACAAAACCTGGCGTGTTGACGACCTCTGCATACGGCATAGATTTTCCGAACCCGGTTGGCCTGGCCGCCGGGCTGGATAAAAATGCTGCGCATATCGATGCGCTGGCTTCGCTGGGTTTCGGTTTTATCGAAGTCGGCACGACGACCCCACGCGCGCAGGCTGGCAATCCAAAGCCGCGCATGTTCCGCTTGCCTGAGCATGAGGCCGTGATCAATCGGCTCGGTTTCAACAACGGTGGTGTCGACGCGTTGGTCGCAAACGCCGAGCGCTCACGTTTCACTGGCGTGCTGGGCATCAACATCGGCAAGAACAAGGACACCCCGACCGAGAACGCGATCGACGACTATCTCTTCTGTTTGGAACGCGTCTACGCGCGGGCGAGTTACATCACGGTCAATATCTCCTCGCCAAACACGCAAGGTCTGCGCGACCTGCAGGAAGAGAAAACCCTGCGTCGGTTCATCAGTGGAATCTGCGAAGCGGGCGAACGCAATGCAGCCAAGCATGGCAAGCGCAAGCCAATCCTGCTCAAGATCGCGCCGGATCTTAGCGAGATCGAACTCGATTCGATCGCCGAGGTACTGCTGGCCAGTTCCATCGACGGCTTGATCTGCACGAACACTACGATCGATCGCAGCGCTGTCGCCGGACATCGCTACGCCCATGAAGTCGGCGGTCTGTCGGGCAAACCGGTATTCGAGAAATCAACCGCGGTGCTGCGAGGTATGGCCGAGCGCCTCGAGGGCAAGCTGTCACTAATTGGTGTGGGCGGCATCTTCAGCGGCGCCAACGCGGCCGCAAAGATCGAAGCGGGCGCGAGTCTTGTGCAATTCTACACCGGAATGGTTTATCGAGGCCCCGCACTGATCGGTGAGTGCGTCGAGGCGATCCGTGCCCTGCCCGCGCGGGATTCCGCGTGAGCGAGAAGCGCTATCACGTCGATGCGGCAATCGCCCAGGGTATCGGCTACACGATTGTCGAGAATGCATCGCTGGAAGGTCGCAACTCGTTTCGCGTGCCGGCGCGCGCAAACCTGCTGATCGATGTGCGCCGCCCCGAAGCGCTGGTCGAATTGTTCGACTATCCGATGCTCAAGAGCGGGCCATTGCTGGTTCTTGGCGAAGGCAGCAATGTGCTGTTTACGCGCGACTGGCCGGGAATTGTGTTGTCAATCGCTGCGCTGGGCATTCAGGAGCTTGGCGAGGAAGAGGGCCGCACGCATTTGCGCGTCGAAGCCGGCGAGAGCTGGAACGATTTCGTGTCCTGGTCATTGGCCCGCGGCTACTGCGGGCTTGAAAACCTGGTCTCGATTCCCGGCACGGTCGGCGCCGCTCCGATCCAGAACATCGGTGCCTACGGTGTCGAAGTTCGCGAATTCATCGTCGGCGTGGAAGCCTGGGATCGTCACTCTAAGTGCCTGCTGCGTCTTTCAAGCACAGAGTGCGCATTCGGCTACCGCGATTCGCTTTTCAAGCGGGACGCGGATCGCTACATCGTCACGGCCGTTGAGTTCTCCCTGCCTCGCAACCGTGAACTGCGCATCGACTACGCCGGGATCCGCGAAGAACTCGATACGCTCGGCATCCATGTTCCGACCGCTCCCAGCGTGGCTGAAGCGATTGCGCGCATCCGGGCACGCAAGCTGCCCAATCCGGCCCTGGTAGGCAATGCCGGAAGTTTCTTCAAAAACCCTGTGGTCCAGCGCGATAAAGGCGACGTTCTGCTGCGCGATCACCCAATGATGCCAATCTGGAACAGCGGCACTGCGCACTCGAAACTCTCAGCGGCATGGCTGATAGAATCCTGTGGATTCAAAGGCTTGCAGCAAGGTCATGCAGCGGTTTCTGAGCAGCATGCGCTGGTCCTGATCAACCTTGGCAAGGCCACTGGCAGCGAGATCTGGGCG
This sequence comes from Dokdonella sp., assembly GCA_039923515.1. Taxonomy (GTDB): domain Bacteria; phylum Pseudomonadota; class Gammaproteobacteria; order Xanthomonadales; family Rhodanobacteraceae; genus Dokdonella. The sequence goes on along the minus strand of JBDTCQ010000223.1, from coordinate 266 downwards.
CTCGCAGAACGTATCCGCGACAAGGTGGCCGAGCGCTACGGCATTCGCTTGGAGCCGGAGCCGCGCGTCATTTAATTGCCGAAATTCGGTTGTCGGCGTTTCTACCGCTCGGTCGTGAAACGGCTGACCAGCTTGATCGGGACCATCAAGCCCGGATCAATAATATCTGAACATGCGTGTCGCGAGATTGGTCACAACTCTTGAACTGAACTCCTGTTGTAGTGCCCGGGCGACTGACCCCGTTTTTTCCGCGCAATTGGGCGGTG
>JBDTCQ010000222.1:0-9116 GCA_039923515.1 Dokdonella sp. | reverse complement strand
CATGGATGGCATGGTTGCCTGCAATGCAGGAGCACGCAGGCGTTTTGCCATGGATGGCATGTACGCCTGCAATGCACGAGCACGCAGGTTTGGACTTTCGATCAACCAGGAATCACCATCATGTGCTCGATATTCGGAATGTTTGGCCTGCAGGCCGGTGACGATCTCGTCAGCCTGCGTCGGCTGGCCCTGGAACTTTCCCAGCGCCAGCGTCACCGCGGGCCTGACTGGAGCGGGGTGCATGTCGATGAAGGTGCGATCCTCGTCCACGAACGTCTCGCCATTGTCGATCCGGCCGGTGGCGCGCAGCCGATCCGCTCGGCCGATGGCGAGCTCGTCCTCGCGGTCAACGGCGAGATCTACAACCACCGCGAACTCGAAAGCGGGTTGATCCAACCTTATGATTTCCAGACCGGATCGGATTGCGAGGTTATCAACGGGCTGTATCGTGAATGCGGCGCGGATGGTGTGGGCAAGCTCAATGGCATCTTCGCCTTTGCCCTCTGGGATCATGCCGCCGGGCGCTTCCTGATCGCACGCGATCCGATCGGGGTGTGCCCGTTGTACTGGGGACATGATCGTGAAGGCCGTATCTGCGTGGCCTCGGAGATGAAGGCCCTGGTCGGAATCTGCGCTGATGTCACCGCGTTTCCGCCGGGTCACTATTTCGATAGCACCGTTGGCGAGCTCACGCGCTATTACGACAAACCCTGGCGCGATCATTCCGCGACTGAAGGCGTCGAAGTGTCACCCGCGGCGTTGCGCAGCGCGTTTGAAGCGGCCGTGCATCGACAAATGATGACGGACGTCCCCTATGGCGTGCTGCTCTCTGGCGGACTCGATTCCTCGCTGGTCGCGGCCTGTGCGGAGCGCTTCGCGCGTCGCCGCGTCGAGGAGGATGATTCCTCCGAGGCTTGGTGGCCGAGGCTGCATTCATTTGCGATCGGACTTGAAGGCTCGCCCGATCTGGCTGCGGCTGAAATTGCGGCCGAAGCGCTCGGCACCGTGCATCACGGTTTCCGCTACACGTTTGAGGAAGGACTCGACGCCTTGCCCGAGGTGATCCGGCATGTCGAAACCTATGACGTGACGACGATCCGTGCGTCGACGCCGATGTACCTGCTCGCCCGTCGGATAAAGGCCATGGGTGTGAAGATGGTGCTTTCCGGCGAAGGGGCGGACGAGATCTTCGGTGGCTACCTGTATTTCCACAAAGCGCCGGACGCGCGCGAGTTTCACGCTGAAACCGTGCGCAAGATTGATGCCCTGCATCTCTACGACTGTGCGCGTGCGAACAAGTCGATGATGGCCTGGGGCGTCGAGGCGCGCGTGCCCTTCCTCGATCTCGAATTCCTCGATGTGGCGATGGGCATGGATGCAAAATTCAAGATGGCCGGCAACGGGCGCATTGAAAAAGCCGTGTTGCGCGAGGCTTTTGCCGGCGCGCTGCCGGATTCCATCCTGTGGCGGCAAAAGGAGCAGTTCAGCGATGGCGTTGGCTACGGTTGGATCGACGGACTCAAGGCGCATGCCGAGGCCCAGGTCAGCAATCGCGAGTTTGCTGCGGCGGCAAAGCGCTTTCCGGTCAACTCGCCAACCACCAAGGAAGGCTACTTCTATCGCCGCATCTTCGAGCAGCACTTCCCGGGCGATGCCTGCGCGCAGACCATTCCTGGCGGAAAGTCGATTGCCTGTTCATCCGCTGCGGCGATTGCCTGGGATCCGGCCTTTGCCAGTGCGGCTGATCCTTCTGGTCGCGCCGTAGCCGGCGTGCATCTGGCCGCGAACGCCTGAGTTTTGCGCCGCATCGGACTATCATTGGCGGAATTCCCGAAGGAGATGATCATGCGCACATTGATTGCGTCTGCCTTGTTGATGCTCGCCGCGACGTCGGTCGACGCCGCGATGGTGGTCAAGCCGATCAATTACACCGTCGACAAGACCGTATTCGCTGGTCATCTGGTTTATGACGACGCCAGCAAAGCCTTGCGGCCCGGTCTGGTCATGGTGCCGAACTGGATGGGCGAGACCGAATCAGCGGTCGACAAGGCGAAGGTGATTGCCTCGACCGATTACGTGATCCTGGTCGCCGACATGTATGGCGAAGGTGTGCGGCCGAAGAACGCCGAAGAGGCCAGCGCCCAAGTCGGCAAGCTCTATGCTGATCGCGCAGTGTTGCGCGCCCGCATCAACGAGGCGGTTGCGACGCTGCGTGCACAAGTCGGCAAGGCACCTTTGCTGCCAGGCAAGATCGCTGCCATCGGCTTCTGTTTCGGCGGCTCGACTGTGCTCGAACTGGCTCGCAGTGGCGCGGATATTGCCGGCGTGGTCAGCTTTCACGGCGGCCTGTCGACCTCGATGCCGGCGGCCAAGGATTCGATCAGGACGCCGATCCTCGTGCTTAACGGTGCCGACGACCGCGGCACCTCGCTGGAGGATATTGGCAAGTTCAACGACGAAATGAACACCGCCGGTGCCGATTGGCAGTTCGTCAATTTCAGCGGCGCTGTGCATTGTTTTGCCGAGGCCGATGCCAACAGTCCGCCCGGCTGCCTCTACAACGAGCGTGCGGCAAAACGAGCCTACCGCATGATGCGCGACTTCCTCTCCGAGCGGTTTGCGGCCACAGCGGCTGGAATGTAGGCCAGTTTGGTTCGTGGATCACGGCGCTGCCCTGAGGCACTCTCGGTAGGAGCAGGCTTCAGCCGCGATGCCGTTCGGCACGTTGCGAAGAGCCAACGTGGCTGAACCCACGACCTCCGCCAGCAAGCGGCGATATTCAGCGCTTTGTAGTAGCAGGCTTCAGCCGCGATGCCTTACGGCGCGTTGCGAAGAGGCGTCGTGGCTGAAGCCACCCCTACGACAACAAGCGGCATCGTTCTCCGTCTCCGATTCTTGATTCCCTACTTAAATCAAAATGCTGGGGCGATTTCGTGCGATTCGCGAGCGTTGCCGGGCGGGGCAAACTACAATAGCCGGCCCGAACCCTGGCTTTGAGGTCATCCGGTGACATCACGACGCGGCATCATCCTCGCCGGCGGCTCCGGCACGCGCCTGTATCCACTGACCCAATCGGTCAGCAAGCAGCTTCTGCCGGTGTACGACAAGCCGATGATCTATTACCCGCTCAGCACCTTGATGCTGGCTGGAATCCGCGAGGTGTTGATCATCAACACGCCGCATGAGCAGGCCTTGTTCCAGCGCCTGTTGGGCGATGGCTCGCAATGGGGATTGTCGATTCGTTATGCCGTGCAGGAGTCGCCCGACGGACTCGCCCAGGCTTATCTGATCGGCCGCGATTTTGTCGGCAACGATCCGAGTTGCCTGATCCTCGGCGACAACATTTTCTATGGGGATGGCCTGACCCGCTTGTTGCACGCTGCCGATTCGCGTTCCAGCGGCGCCACGGTTTTCGGTTACTGGGTGCGCGATCCGGAGCGCTATGGCGTTGCCGAATTCGATGCGACGGGCCGCGTCATCGGCCTTGAGGAAAAACCCGCCCATCCGAAATCAAGCTGGGCGGTCACCGGCTTGTATTTCTACGATGGCCGCGCCGCCGATTTCGCGCGTGACCTGGAGCCCTCGCCACGCGGCGAGCTGGAAATCACCGATCTCAACCGCTGCTATCTGAGCGATGACTCGCTGATGCTCGAACGCATGGGCCGTGGCTTTGCCTGGCTCGATACCGGCACGCATGAATCCCTGGTCGAGGCATCGAGTTATGTGCAGACCATCGAAAACCGCCAGGGCCTGAAAATCTGCTGCCCCGAGGAAATCGCCTTCCTCAACGGCTGGATCGATGCCGAGCAGGTGCTCAAACTTGCCGCACCCTTGGCCAAGAACGCCTACGGCCAGTATCTGCAGGAACTCGTTCGTGAAGGGCGCCCGGCATGAAGCTGATCAAGACGGCGCTCGATGGGTGTCTCGTCATCGAGCCGAAAGTCCACGCCGATGCACGTGTATTTTTCTACGAGAGTTTCAACTCCCAACGCTTCGCCGAAGCCGGGCTGGATCTCAGCTTCGTGCAGACCAATGTCTCGCGCTCGGAACAAGGCGTGTTGCGTGGCCTGCATTATCAATGGCCGAATCCGCAGGGCAAGCTGGTCAGCGTTCTCGAAGGCGAGGTTTACGATGTCGCTGTCGATATCCGCGTCGGCTCGCCGACTTTCGGTCAATGGGCGGCGGCGATCCTGAGTGCTGAAAACAAGCGTCATTTTTGGGTGCCGGAAGGATTCGCCCACGGTTTTGCGGTGTTGAGCGGGCCGGCCACCTTTGTCTATCAATGCACGGCGCATTACGACGGTGCCGCCGATGCAGGTATCCGCTGGAATGACGCGGCACTCGCGATCGATTGGCCGCTGGCGCGACCGTCGCTGTCGGAGAAGGATGAAAAGGCGCCGTTCCTCGCCGATGTGGCAGCGGACAAGCTGCCGGTCTACGCGTGAACATCCTGCTGCTGGGTGCCAATGGTCAAGTCGGTCATGCCTTGCGCGAGCCACTCGCAGCAATTGGCCGGGTCACGTGTGCGACGCGCTCGGGGACTCTGGACGATGGTTCAATCTGCGCCCGTGTCGATCTTGCCGATCCCCAGTCGCTGGCAAACGCGCTGGACGCGAGTGGTGCCGAAATCATCGTCAATGCAGCAGCCTATACCGCCGTGGATCGGGCCGAAGACGAACCCGAACTGGCCAACCGGATCAACCATCTCGCGGTTGCCGAGATCGGTGCCAGGGCGGCGCGCAAGGACGCCCTTGTTGTCCACTATTCAACCGACTATGTTTTCGATGGCCGCAGTGATCGTCCCTGGCACGAGAACGATGCAACCGCGCCGCTCGGTGTCTACGGTCGCAGCAAGCTCGCTGGTGAACAGGCATTGCGAAACAGTGGCGCGCAACATCTGATCCTGCGCACGGCTTGGGTGTATGCGGCGCGCGGACAGAATTTCCTGCGCACGATGTTGCGCCTGTCCGCCCAGCGCGACGAGTTGCGTGTGGTTGACGACCAGATTGGCACACCGACGCCGGCGAGCTGGATCTCGGAAACGACTGCCAGGATCGTGCAACGCTGGGTGGCGATGGACAAGCACGAGCGCGAAATGGCGTGCGGCACGTATCACCTGACCGCGTCGCTGCGTTGTAGTTGGTTTGATTTCGCCACAGCCATCATGATCGAGGCGCATCGAGCAGGCCTGATCGGGAAAATTCCGAAGCTGACCCCGATTGCCAGCGTCGACTACCCGACGCGTGCGCAGCGCCCGGCGTTTTCGGTACTCGACAATTCAAAGCTCGCTCTTGTATTTGGACAACAACCACGGCCCTGGACAGACGGGCTGCGTGAGGTGATCGGCGAACTTGCCGCCACTTCTGAACATGGAGAAACATCATGATCGTTCCGGTGATCCTTTCCGGCGGCGCCGGCACCCGCCTCTGGCCCGTCTCGCGCAGTGCCTATCCCAAGCCGTTCATGCGCATGGGTGATGGCAAGTCGCTGCTCTACAAGACTCTCGATCGCGCGCTCAAGCTCGCCGATGGCGGCACCGTGCTGACGGTGACCAGTCGCGACTACTATTTCCTGACCCGCGATGAGTATGCCAGCCACCCGGATGCCGATCTCGATCGCCTGCCGTTCCTGCTCGAACCGGTCGGGCGCAATACCGCGCCGGCAGTTGTACTCGCTGCCCTGCATGTGCTCGATCAATGCGGCGCCGATGCAACTTTGTTGATTTTGCCATCGGATCATCTGATCCGTGACGTCGAGGCTTTTGCGGCCGATGTGCGCCGGGCCGAGAAGATTGCCGCCGATGGCTGGCTGGTCACCTTCGGCATCCAGCCGAGTGGGCCGGAAACCGGGTTTGGCTATATCCGCATGGGCACTGCGGTTGAAGGGTGCGAAGGCCGAGAAGTTGCTGCCTTCGTTGAAAAGCCCGATCAGGCCACGGCGGAAAGCTACTTGTTGTCGGGCGATTACGCGTGGAACTCCGGCATGTTCTGTTTCCGCGCCGACGCGCTGATCGCCACGGCGGAGCAGACCTGTCCCGATGTGCTTGCCGCGGCGCGCGCCTGCCATGCCAGTGAGCGTGGTCAGGTCAGCCCGGTCGAGTTCTCACGCGAAGCCTTCATGGCCCAGCCCGACATCTCGATCGATTACGCAATCATGGAGCGTGCGGCTCGCGTCGCGGTCGTGCCTGCGAAGTTCGACTGGAGCGACATCGGCTCGTGGAAGGCGATCAGCGATATCGGCGACGAATCCGATGCCGCCGGCAATCGCGTGCAGGGTGACGCCATCGTTGTCGAAAGCAGCAACTGCTACATCCAGTCCGATTCGCGCATGGTCGCAGCGGTTGGTGTCGACAACCTGATCATCATCGACACCGGCGATGCCGTGCTCGTCGCCGACCGCGATCGCGCCCAGCAGGTCAAGGTCGTGGTCGAACGTCTGCGCGAGAGCAACCATCCGGCAGCCTCTTTGCACAACACCGTGCATCGTCCGTGGGGCAGTTACACGATTCTGGAAGACCGCGATGACTGCAAGGTCAAGCGCCTCACGGTCAAACCCGGCCATGTGCTTTCGCTGCAATTGCACCACAAGCGCAGCGAGCACTGGACCGTCGTTGATGGCACGGCCAAGGTGCGCATTGGCGAGCGCGAATTCCTGCTCAATGCGAATGAGTCGGCTTATATTCCGATGCAGACCGTTCATCGCCTCGAGAACCCGACCGATCGCGATATCCATCTGATCGAAGTGCAATGCGGCGACTACTTCGGCGAGGATGACATTGTCCGTCTGGAGGATCGTTATGGCCGCGTTCCACGCAAGGTGGAAGTTTCAACTGACGATGAAAACAATGTAGATTAGGTTTTTTACGATCGGGAGAGAGTTGCAATGCACAGGAAAGGGATGTTTCTGGCGGGGCTGATTCTGGCGAGTGCGTGTGTCCAGGCCGCCGAGCCCGTGCCGTTGGCTGATTTTGCCCGGCACATGCAGTTCAAGGATGCAAAGATCTCGCCCGATGGCAAACACCTGGCGGCGACGGCGGTCGTCGGCGGCAATGTTGTGCTTTCAATGATTGATCTTGGCAACAACACCGCGCTTACCGTCCAGGCGCGCAATGGTGACGACGTCTTCCAGTTCTGGTGGGCATCGAATGATCGAGTCGTCTACGCAGTAGCCGAACATGGCGGTGCTCTCGAAGAGCCCATTCCGACTGGCGAGCTGTATGCGACCAATTTTGATGGCAAGGCGCGCGCCATCCTGTTTGGCTATCGCGCCAGTGACAGTGAATCCGGATCGACCGGAACGCGGATCGAAAAAAAGCAGAACGAGTTCGCATCCGCCTGGATGCTCGATGCACTGCCCGATGATCCCAAATATTCGCTGATCGTGGTGCAGCCATGGAGCAAGACGCCCGGCGCGGATATCAAGTCCGAAGTGCGTCGCATCGACCTCGATTCCGGCAAGACCCGCACCGTGGTGACGGCGCCCATGACCGGCGCAGAGTTCATCACTGACCACAAGGGCGTGGTGCGTTTCGCCGTCGGCAATGAAATCGATCAGAAGCAGAAGGTTTACTACCGAGAGGGCGACGGCAAGGACTGGGAGCTGGTGTTCTCTGAAACGGGCAGCGGAACCGTTGTCTGGCCGGTCATGTTCAATCGCGCGGGCGATGGGGTCTATTTCACGTGTGGTGGCGATCATAATCACGGTGGCGTCTGCTTGTGGGATGTCTCCAAACGCGAATTCAAGACTCTCTGGAGCGGCCTCGAGGCTGGCGCGAGCGGCTTTGAGGAAACCTTCGACCGGCAGGACCTGTTCGCGATCCGCTCAATGCCCGGGCGAACCGCTGTCTCCCTGCTCGACAAGCAGGCCCCCGAGGCCAAGGTGCTGGTCGAGCTGATGAAGCAGTTCCCTGGCGAGGACGTGCATTTCGGCAACGCAAGCAGGGATGGCAAGAAAGCCATCGTGATTGTTGACAGCGATCGTGATCCAGGTTCGTTTTACCTGTACGACGCCGATGCGAAAAAACTCAAGTTCCTGCTTGCCCGCGCGCCCTGGATCAAGCCTGATGCGCTCGCTGACATGGAGCCGTTTTCGATCAAGGCACGCGACGGCACGCCCTTGCGCGGCTATCTGACCCGGCCGTTTGGCAAGGAAGAGGCCAAGGATCTGCCCATGGTCGTCTATGTCCACGGGGGTCCGCACCAGGTCTTCGACAAGTGGGAGTTCGATCCGACCGTGCAGGCGCTGGCGAGTCGCGGTTACGCGGTCTTGCAGGTCAACTTTCGCGGCTCCGCTGGCTCAGGCGGTGAATTCCAGAAGGCCGGCTATCGCGAATGGGGCGGCAAGATGCAGGATGACGTGACCGACGCGACTCGCTGGGCCATCGAGCAGCACGCTGCCGATCCGAAGCGGATCTGCATATTTGGTGGCAGCTACGGCGGCTATGCGGCCTTGCAGGGGGCCGTGCGCGAGCCCGATCTGTACCAGTGCGCAATTGGCTATGCCGGCGTCTACGATCTGCGCCTGATGAAGTCGCGCGGCGACCTTCCACAGACATTCAAGGGTGCGGGTTATCTCGACATGGTGCTCGGCAAGGACGATGGGCTGCTGGCCCAGCGCTCGCCGATCAACCAGGTTGAGCGGATCAAGGCGGATGTCATGCTCATCGTCGGTGGACAGGACAAGCGCGTGCCACCGGCGCAGGGCGAGAACATGCGCAGTGCCCTGCTCACGCGTGGCAAGAAGGTCGAATGGTTGTACCAGCGTACCGAAGCGCACGGCTTTTACGATGAAGCCAATATCGCCGACATGTACAGCAAGGTGCTGACATTCCTCGATCGCAACATCGGTGCGGGCAAGCGCGATGCCTCGGCGGGTGAGGCGGCCAAGGCATCAACGGAAAACTGACTCCATCGAGGGCAGCCCGCACAGCGCGGAACCCGTGAAGCAAACTCCGCCGCACGATGTGCGGCGGAGTTTCCGTGTGAGTGACTTAAGTCGTGATGCTGTTGCCTCGATTCAGAAACGCTCCCGAGAGAGCAACTGGCAAGAGCTCCAGGGCAGCGTACGCTCCGCGCAAACAGGCCAGAACCGGCGCGGGCATGTACCATTCGCAGCCC
>JBDTCQ010000221.1:0-8202 GCA_039923515.1 Dokdonella sp. | reverse complement strand
GGATGGTGCCACCTTCGATGCCGTGATGGAGTTTGCTGAGGCGATGTACGAAGGCGAACCCTGCCAGCAAATCGTGTTCCGCAAGCAGGAAACCGACCCCGGCACGACCGAGGAACTCGAAGAGCTGCGCCGCAAGGACCTCGTCACTGAATTGTTCAATCGCCAATATCTCGGCAGCGAGCTTGATCGCACGGTGGCTGCGGCGAACGCCGGAAAGTCCGATCAGGCTTTGATCCTGATGGAGCTGGACAACTACAAGACGGTGCTCGAAGGCATCGGCCTTGGCAGCACTGACCTGCTCCTGGGCGACATGGCCAACCTGCTGCGTCGGCACCTCGCCGAAACCGACATTCCCGGGCGCATGGCCGAATATACGTTTGGCGTGATCGTCCACGATCGCAATGCGGAGGCGGTGGGGCAGCTCGTCGAGACCCTGCGCAAGGCGTTCGAGGAACGCATCTTCGAGATCGGAAAAAATTCAATCAATCTCACCATCAGCGTGGCTGCCAGCCTGATCGGTGAAAAAACCGCGAATGGCGATGCCTTGCTCAACCAGGTTTCGGCGACCTTGCGCGCCGTGCAGGTCGAAGGCGGCAATCTGGCACGCGTGTTCGATCCGGCGGCCAAAGACAAGGCCGATGCGGAGAAGAACCGCCATTGGCTCAAGCTGATCAAGGAAGGCCTGGCCAACGATGGCTACGTCCTCTACTTCCAGCCGATCATCAGCTTGCAGGGTGCCGAGGGTGATTTCTACGAGATCCTGCTGCGCATGAAAGGGCCGCGTGGCGAGATCCTGCCCGGCTTCTTCATGCCGATCGCAGAGCAGTATGGCCTGTTGCCGGAACTGGATCGGTGGGTCATCAGCACTGCGATCAAGGCGCTGGCCGAGCGCGAACAGGGTGGTCGCAAGACGACGTTCTTCATCAAGCTCGCGCCCCAGTCACTTGACGACCAGACCTTGCTGCCATGGATTGCACTGCAACTGAAAAACGCGCGCCAGCGGGGTGACGCGCTGGTATTCGAGATGCCGGAGAGCAAGGTCGTGACCAGCCTCAAGCCCGCGCGTGCTTTCGTGCGTGGCCTCGAGCAACTGCATTGCGGCTTCGCCCTCGAACAATTCGGTTCTGGACTCAACTCGTTCCAGTTGCTCAAGCACATTCCTGCGCACTACCTCAAGGTCGATCGCAGCTACATGACGGACCTGCCGAAGAACAAGGAAAACCAGGAGCGCATCAAGGCCATGTGCGAGCAGGCGCACAACGCCGGCAAGCTGACCATCGCCGAATTCGTAGAAGATGCGGCGAGCATGTCGATCCTGTTCTCATGCGGCATCAACTTCGTGCAGGGCAATTTTCTGCAGGAGCCCGAGAAGGTCATGTCCTACGATTTCGGTGGCAACTGATCCGGCTCTGCAGTATTGGTTTGCAAAAAAAGGCCCCGCATCGCGGGGCCCTTTTTTTTCGGATTACTGTCCGGCGCGCAACGCGGCGATGCGTTCCTCAATCGAGGGATGACTCGAGAACAGCTTGCGCATGCCTCCACCGGCGATGCCAAAGGCCTGGATAGCCTTGGGCAGATTGTTCTCTCCATGTCCCTGCCCCAATCGGGCCAGCGCGGCAATCATCTTTTCCTTTCCAGACAAGCGGGCGCTACCGGCATCGGCACGAAATTCGCGCCAGCGCGAGAACGCCATGACGATGATCGAGGCAAGCATGCCGAGCACAAGCTGAAGCACGATGACGATGGCGAAGTAGGCCATACCGCCACCACCCCCCTCGCGATTGCCGCTGATCGCACGATCGACCACGGTACCGATAACGCGGGCAAGGAAGATCACGAAGGTATTCAGCACACCCTGCAGCAAGGTCATCGTAACCATGTCGCCATTGGCAACGTGGCTGATTTCATGGGCGAGCACGGCTTCAATCTCATCGCGACTCATCTGCTGCAACAAACCACTGCTGACCGCGACCAGCGCACTATTGCGAGTGGCACCGGTCGCAAACGCGTTCATCTCGGGCGCGTCGTAGATGGCAACTTCCGGCATGCCGATACCGGCCCCTTCGGCCTGGCGGCGCACTGTCGAGAGCAGCCAGGATTCAGTCGGATTCGCCGGATTCTCGAGGACCCGGGCACCGGTCTGCCATTTCGCGACCCATTTCGACATGGCCAATGAAATGAATGAGCCGCCGAAACCGATCACGGCTGAAAGAATGAGGATGCCTTTGAAGTTGATGCCGGCCTTGCTGTAGGTGTAGGTGTCAATGCCGAACAGCTTGACGACAATCGTCAGCAGAACCATGACGGCCAGGTTGGTAGCGACAAATAGAAGGATGCGACGCATGGCTGACTCTCTTCGTGATCAGGGAGGATGACACTTGGCTTCCCCGAAGTTTGGGTAAACTTCGGGTGAATTCAAGCATCTTGCCTGTTGAATCGACTGCCGCCCATGCCCACGGTTCCCATCCATGCGAGAGCTTGAGCCGTCCCCCGCCAGGATTCGTGGACGCTTCGCCCCATCACCAACCGGAAACCTGCATTTCGGCTCACTGGTTGCCGCCCTCGGCAGCTGGCTGCGCGCACGCTCGCAGGATGGCGCCTGGATCGTGCGCATTGAAGATGTCGACAGCTCCCGCACTGTTCCGGGTGCTGGCGAGGGAATCCTGGCGACGCTGGCAGAATTCGGGCTTGTTTCCGATGAACCTGTGGTCTGGCAGGGTGAACGTCTGGATCTGTACGCGGCAGCATTTGCGCGCTTGAAGGCGATCGACGCGGTCTATCCCTGTCAATGCAGCCGAAATGACCTGGCCGCATTCGACGGCATTCATCCACCCCGATGCATTCGATCCGCAGACTCCTCACCACCCGCCTGGCGTCTGCGCGTCGATGATCGCGTCATTGTGTTCACCGATCAGATCAGCGGAACGGTCACTCAACGGCTCGGTCGCGAGGTTGGCGACTTTGTCGTGCGCCGGGCCAATGGCCTGTTCACCTACCAACTGGCGGTGGTTGTCGATGATGCGGAACAAGGCATCAACGAGGTCGTGCGCGGAGCCGATCTGCTCCACTCGACGCCCCGTCAGATATTGCTGCACGAAATTCTCGATCTGCGCATACCGAACTACTTGCACCTGCCACAGGCTCTGGACCCGTCGGGACGAAAACTCAGCAAACAGGATCGAGCGCGCCCGGTCGATGCAGCGGATCCGTTGCCGGCATTGCGTGCAGCGCTCAACTTTCTTGGACAGCGCCCGGCATCGGGCAACAGCGTCGGCGAATTTCTGCGCGAGGCCTTGGCTGGATTCGACATCGGCGCCATTCCGCTGCAATCACGGGCGAATGTCGCAATGCGGAAGGACTAATTTCCAGCGCACAGGCACAATTCAAATCCGGCACCATCTGCAGCAGACTTTTACAAGGAGAACAGCATGACGGCTCGCGTAGCACTCGTCACCGGCGGAATCGGCGGTATCGGTACGGCAATCTGCCGGCACCTCGCCCAGGCCGGCCACCGCGTTGCAACCAACTATCGCGATGAGACCAAGGCCAAGGCATGGCAGGCGGCGCAGAAAGCCGATGGCTTCGACTTCGTCCTCGCACCCGGCGATGTATCGAGCGTCGAGAGTGCCGAGGCCATGGTGCGCGAGATTGAACGGCAAGCGGGTCCGATCGAGATTCTCATCAACAATGCCGGCATCACGCGCGACACGACATTTCACAAGATGAGCGCGCTGCAATGGCAGGAGGTGATCAACACCAACCTGAATTCCTGCTTCAACGTGACCCGCCCGATCATCGACGGAATGCGTGCGCGCAAGTGGGGCCGCATCATCCAGATCAGTTCGATCAACGGACAGAAAGGCCAATACGGACAGGCGAACTACGCCGCATCCAAGGCAGGTATGCATGGCTTCTCGATCTCGCTGGCCCAGGAGAACGCCAAGTTCGGAATTACCGTCAACACGGTATCGCCCGGCTATGTGCTGACCGAGATGGTGAAGGCCGTGCCCGAGGATGTGCGCGCCAAGATCGCCGCACAGATTCCGGTCGGCCGACTTGGCGAACCCGAGGAAATCGCCTATGCAGTCGGCTTCCTCGCTGCCGAACAGGCTTCATGGATCACCGGTGCGAACCTGTCCATCAACGGCGGTCACTACATGGGTTGGTAAGGTATATGGACGAGAGGAGCGCGAGGCTCCTCTCGTCGTGTTGCAGCATGAACCACCAAGCCCCGCTAATTGGCTGCAACCCGCGTCACGCTTGCCCTGCGGGATACGCCCGAAATTGCACGATGATGGTTTTCGACGCTGCGCAGCATGAAACTGGTGCAGCGCGGGATGATCTGTTAGCGTTGCATCATGGCCGAATCCCGTACCATCAAGAAGTATCCAAATCGTCGACTCTACGACACCGAGATCTCAAGCTACATCACGCTTGAAGAAGTCCGGCAGCTCGTCGTCGATGGCGAGAAGTTCGAGGTTCGCGATGCCAAATCCGGCGACGACCTGACCCGCTCCGTGCTGCTGCAGATCATCTCCGAACACGAGGATCGCGGGCAGCCGATGTTCACCACCGAGCTGCTTTCACAGGTGATCCGCTTCTACGGCGATTCGCTGCAGGGCTTCATGGGCAGCTATCTCGAAAAGAGTCTGCAGGTGTTCCTCGATCAGCAGCAGCAGTTCCGCAGTCAGTTGAACAACATCATGGGTCGCACGCCTTGGTCGATGCTCAATGAAATGACCGAGCGGAACATGGATATGTGGAAGTCCGTGCAGCAGGGCTTTCTGACCGACGCTGTCAACAAGGCGCGTCAGGATGCGGACCCCCCGAAAGCGAAGAAAGACAGCAAGTCCTGAGTTCAGGCCAGGAATTCCGCGTCACGACGTTTCCCCCGCAGCGCTGCCCAACCTGCCAGCAACCCTGACGGTCAGGGCGGCTGTGCCCAATCAGCCTCGATTTCCATGGAGTCCATCGCATGACCCAACGCGTCGCCCTCGTCACAGGAGGCATTGGCGGCCTCGGCACCGAGATCTGCCGTTACCTTGCCCGCTCCGGAAATCGGGTCATTGCCGCCGACCTCGGCGCACGCAGCGAGCGGGTTGCCGCTTTCATGGATGAAGTCGATGAGTTCACGGCAAGCATTTTCTTCGAGCCGCTGGACGTCGCCGATCACACCGGCTGCGCGGCAGCGCTGGCCGACATCGCTGCTCGCCACGGCCCGATTTCGATCCTCGTCAATGCAGCCGGAATCACGCGCGATACCACTCTGCGCAAGATGTCCGAGCAGCAATGGTCGGACGTCATCACGGTCAATCTCGATGGTGTGTTCAACACCTGCCGCGCCCTGATCGATGGAATGACCGAACGCGGATTCGGCCGCATCGTCAACATCTCCTCGGTCAACGGCCAGACCGGACAATTCGGCCAGACCAACTATTCCGCGGCCAAGGCCGGCATGCATGGATTCACGATGGCGCTGGCACGCGAAGTCGCGCGCAAGGGTGTCACCGTCAACAGCGTGTCACCGGGTTACTGCGAAACCGCGCTCGTGATGGCCGTGCCGGAAACCGTGCGCGAGCAGATCATCAGCAATATCCCGATCGGCCGCCTTGGTAAACCTTTTGAAATCGCCCGCGTCGTCGACTTTCTATGCGCCGACGATTCCGCTTTCATCACTGGCGCAAACATCCCGGTGAATGGCGGCTACTTCATGGATTTCTGAGCGACTACGGAGCGCTCTACCAGATCAGATCGGGCGGAATATCGTCTTCGGCCGGGGCATCTGGATCGCATAGCACCACAAGCGCCTCCGCACTGATCAGGCGAACCTCCTCGGCGATTTCGCGCGTGACCAGCAGATAGCGTCCGCGGTACTGCACGACGGCCAGTTGGCCGGCGTTGACTTCGGCCAACTGCTCAGAGCTGCAGTAAACACGGCGGATCTTGTCGCCATGCTGGAAGTGCCGGGCAATCTCGGCATCCGCTTTGTTCAGCGCCTTGTCGGCGAGCAGTGCAGCAAGCTGCTGCTTGCGTTCGGCTTTCTCCTTCGCGCGCTGCTCGGCCTGCTTTTTCTCCAGCTCGCGCTGCTCGCGCTCGGCACGTTCGCGAAGCGCGTAGGCTCGGGCGAGATCCATCTCCTCCTGGCTGCGCAGCGCACCCGGATTTGCGGGCTTGGCGTTGCGCGCACCGGGATGCGGCTTGTTCGCCGGGCGCTGCACGCGCGCGGCAGGCTTCGCTTCCGCCTTGAGCTTCTGTACAAGCCCACTTTTCAGCAACTGGTCACGCAGTGAATCAGCCATGGTCTGGAAATGAGATCTTCATTGTTCAGTAGTGTGGCGGCGGTGGCTCATCATTGACGTCATTGCCGAGCGTGGAGCGCAGCCCAACCAGGTCGCCACGCAGGCGATCGAGTTCGCGGCGCATGCCGAGCATCATCTGATCTTGCATGGCGACGGCTGCATTGAGTGAGGCGACGCCGTCATCAATGAAGGCGAGACGCACCTCAAGCTCGGTCAGGCGTTCCTCGAGCGAACTCATGAACGCGGCAGTTCTTCGATCAGGTGACGCCCATGGCGTGCACCCAGGTTTCCCGCTGCCTCGTTGAGGGCGAGAGCCAGATCGGCACTGGCCATTTCACGGACCAGATCGGCAAAGCTGGTTTTCGGCGTCCAGCCCAGTTTTTCGCGCGAGAAGGTCGGATCACCGAGCAAGGTTTCGACCTCGGCCGGTCGGTAGTATTTCGGGTGGATGCGCAACAGTGTTTCGCCAACCTGGATCTTTGCGTTCGGCGTGCGCACCTCGGCGACAACGGCGACTTCCTCGGCACCCTGCCCCTTGAACTCGACTTCGACACCCATCTCACGAGCGGCGAGAACCACAAACTCGCGCACCGAATGCTGGATGCCGGTCGCGATCACATAGTCGTGCGCTTCATCCTGCTGCAGGATCAGCCATTGCGCCTCGACGTAATCACGCGCATGGCCCCAGTCGCGGCGCGCATCGAGATTGCCGAGATAAAGACAGTGCTGGAGTCCGCATATGACCCGGGCCAGTCCGCGCGTGATCTTGCGAGTGACGAAGGTTTCACCGCGAATCGGTGATTCGTGATTGAACAGGATGCCGTTGCAGGCAAACATGCCATAGGCCTCACGGTAGTTGACCGTGATCCAGTAGGCATACAGTTTGGCGACGCCGTACGGCGAGCGCGGATGGAACGGCGTCGTCTCGCGCTGCGGAGTTTCCTGGACAAGTCCGTATAGCTCGGAGGTTGATGCCTGGTAGATCCGGCAGCGATCCTGCATTTTGAGGATACGCATCGCCTCAAGCAGGCGCAGCGTGCCGAGACCGTCCGCATTGGCCGTGTACTCGGGTTCCTCGAACGACACCGCGACATGGCTCTGCGCGGCCAGATTGTAGATTTCGTGCGGCTCGACTTCCTGTACGACGCGCATCAGGCTGGTCGAATCGGTGAGGTCACCGTAGTGCAAGGTCAGCGCCGGCCCCGTCTCGTCCAGTTCGCTGTACAAATGATCAATGCGTTCGGTATTGAACGACGAGGCTCGGCGCTTCAGACCATGGACTTCATAGCCTTTGGCGAGCAGGAATTCAGCCAGATAGGCACCATCCTGTCCGGTGATGCCGGTGACCAATGCGCGCTTCTTTTCCATCAACGAGTCATCATCTGAAAAGGGGAGTGCCGATCACACGAATCGGAACAAGGATGGCGATGGTAGCGACCGCACGCATCGAGGTACAGTCTTGGCAGGCTACCGGGGCCGCTGGATACTTCGCCCGCGGCCGATTCCATAGTAGGCCAGGCCTGCCTTTTCGATTGTCACCGGATCAAAAATGTTGCGTCCGTCAAAGATCACTTTTTCTTTCAAGGCCTGACTGATGCGGGCCAGATCGGGGCTGCGGAACGCTTTCCATTCGGTAACCACGGCCAGCGCATCCGCGCCCTCAAGCGCGGCATACTGGGAATCGCACAGGACCAGATCGTCACGCTCGCCATAGAGTCGACCCACCTCGCTATTGGCCTCAGGATCAAAGGCGCGCACGCGCGCACCCGATGCCCACAGTTGTTCGAGCAAGGTGCGGCTCGGCGCCTCGCGCATGTCGTCGGTGTTTGGTTTGAACGCGAGTCCCCACAGCGCGATCGTGCGGCCCTTGAGATTGCCGTTGAAATGCTGGCTCATCAAGCCG
>JBDTCQ010000220.1:0-18913 GCA_039923515.1 Dokdonella sp. | reverse complement strand
TGCCGCTGACGCGCCCTACCTCGTCGACGATGCGCCCACGGCGTTCGACAGGATCGGCGAACACCTTGGCGGCGCGGAGTGCGTCAAGCCATGACTCGGCCTCGGCGATTTCGACCGGGCCAGCATGATGGAAGCGATGACCGCGCGATTGGCGTCCCGATTCGAGTCCGAACAATTCGGCGGGGATGATTTCGCTCCCGTGCAAAATGACCAGCCAATGCACCGGCCGCACGAAGGCGAATTCATGATCACCCCAGCGCATCGGTTTTGGAATCGGCAGGGCCTTGACCGCATCGGTGAGGATGGTCGGCAGCAAGGCTGCCGTTGGCTGTCCGGGTTGGATCGCACGATGGACAAACCAGGAGCCCTTGTCGGTTTCGAGCTTTTCAAGCGCGGAGACGTCAACGCCGCAACTCGCGGCGAACCCGGTCAGTGCGCGGGTTGGTTGACCGTTCGCGTCGAGGCCGGCAGAGAGAGCGGGGCCGCGACGCTCGATGGATTGATCAGGCTGATCACGGGCGACTGCTGGAATCAGCACGGCGAGGCGACGCGGCGAGCAGTAGGTCTTCGCATTCAGCGCATCGAGCGCGACGCCGTTCTTTTCGAGGCCTTCGATGATGCCCTTGGCGAAGGCTTCGGCGAGACTATCGAGTGCCTTTGGTGGCAACTCCTCGGTGCCGATCTCGATCAGCAATGCGGCAGATTTGTCATTCGTGCTCATGCGGATTCCCCACGCTTGCGCAGTCCCGGAAAACCGAGTTTCTCGCGTTGTGCGAAATACGCCTCAGCGACGGCGCGGGCCAGTGTGCGCACGCGCAGGATGTAGCGCTGGCGCTCGGTCACGCTGATCGCACGGCGTGCGTCGAGCAGATTGAAAGTATGACTGGCCTTGGTCACCTGTTCGTAGGCCGGCAAGGGCAGGCCAGCCTCAACCAGCTTCTTCGCTTCATCTTCACAGGTATCGAACCAGTCAAACAGCTTGGCGACGTTGGCGTGCTCGAAGTTGTAGGTACTCTGCTCGACTTCGTTTTGATGGAACACGTCGCCGTAGCTGATCACGCCGCGTGGGCCATCGGTCCAGACCAGGTCGTAGACATTGTCGACATTTTGCAAATACATGGTCAGGCGCTCGAGACCGTAGGTGATCTCGCCGGTGACCGGGCGGCATTCGAGCCCACCGGCCTGCTGGAAATAAGTGAACTGGGTGACTTCCATGCCATTCAACCAGACCTCCCAGCCCAAGCCCCAGGCGCCGAGGGTCGGTGATTCCCAGTTGTCTTCGACAAAGCGCAGATCGTGTACGAGCGGATCGATGCCGAGTGCTTTCAGCGAGCCGATGTAGAGATCGAGAATGTCATCCGGGTTTGGCTTGAGCACCACCTGATACTGGTAATAGTGCTGAAGACGGTTTGGATTGTCACCGTAGCGACCATCGGTCGGCCGTCGCGACGGTTGCACATAGGCTGCCGACCAAGGCTCCGGTCCCAGCGAACGCAGAAACGTTGCCGGATGAAACGTGCCCGCGCCGACTTCGGTGTCGAGCGGCTGGATCAATACGCAGCCCTGCTCCGCCCAGAAGCGGTTCAAGGTCTGGATGACATCCTGGAAACTGAGTCCTGACATGTTCTCGATCACGGAAGCGGTGGCAAAGCGCGCTAGTATAACGGGCGCCCATGATCTTCGAGGATAGACGCGGCATGGCAATACGACAGGTGCAAACCGATGCCATCGATAAGCCGGCTGTCGGGGCTTCGGCACAAGGCTTTACGCTGGGCCTGCAGCATCGTATCGATCTCGATGAAACACTGGCTGCACTGCTTGCCGACGGGATTGTTTCCGAAGCCGATGTGCGGCGTGTTCGTGCGGATGTGCGAACCGCACGCGGCAAGCTTGAATTGCATCCGTTGATCCTGGTCGCCAACCTGAAGCTGACCGATGCCCGCGATTCCGCCAAGCCACTGAGCCTCGAGGTGTTGACCCACTGGCTGGCGGGCAAGGCGAAACTGCCGTATCTGAAGATCGATCCGATGAAGATTGATGTGGCCGCCGTGACCCAGGTGGTCAGCCATGCCTATGCCCTGCGCTATCGGATCCTGCCCGTCGCGGTCAGCGAAATGCAGGTTGTGTTCGCTACCTCGGAGCCTTTCGACACCCGCTGGATGGCCGATCTCGGCCATATCCTGCGTCGCGACATCCAGCGCATGGTCGCCAGCCCGATCGATGTCAGTCGATTCCTGACCGAATGGTGGGGTGTGCAGCGCTCAATCCAGCGCGCCAGGGATGCAAAGGCTGAAAAGGGCGACAACTCTGCCCTGCTCAATTTCGAACAGCTCGTCGAGCTCGGCAAGACCGGCGATCTCGGCGTTGATGACCGGCATGTCGTGCACATCGTCGACTGGTTGCTGCAATACGCGTTCGAGCAGCGCGCCTCGGACATCCATCTCGAGCCGCGACGTGATACCAGCCTGATCCGCTTCCGCATCGATGGGGTCATGCATAAGGTGTTCGAGTTGCCGACGCCGGTGATGACAGCAGTCACTTCGCGCATCAAGATCCTCGGTCGCATGAACGTGGCCGAGAAGCGTCGACCGCAGGATGGTCGTATCAAGACCCGATCGCCAGGAGGCCGCGAGGTCGAGTTGCGCCTGTCGAGCATGCCGACCGCATTTGGCGAAAAAATCGTCATGCGCATCTTCGACCCCGATATCGTGGTCAAGGAATTCCGCCAGCTCGGCTTCACCAATGAAGAGGAGACGATTTGGCGCGGCATGGTCGAGCGGCCACACGGCATTGTTCTTGTCACCGGCCCGACCGGCTCAGGCAAGACCACCACGCTCTATTCGACGCTCAAGGTGCTGGCGACGCCGGATCTCAATGTCTGCACGGTTGAAGATCCGATTGAAATGGTCAGCCCCGAGTTCAATCAGATGCAAGTGCACAACGCGATCGATCTGGATTTCGCAGCCGGCGTACGCACCCTGATGCGCCAGGATCCAGACATCATCATGGTCGGCGAAATCCGCGATCTGGAGACGGCGCAGATGGCAGTGCAGGCGTCGCTAACCGGGCACTTGGTCCTTTCAACCCTGCACACGAACGATGCGCCGAGTGCGTTGACGCGCCTGCTTGACCTCGGCGTGCCGAACTATCTGATTCAGTCGACCCTGACCGGAGTGGTCGCGCAACGACTCGTACGCACATTGTGTGCTCACTGCAAGGTCGAAGTACCATTTGACGAGAACGGCTGGCTGGCGATGACCGGTCACTGGAAATTAGCGCCTCCCGAACGGAACTTCGGCCCCAAGGGTTGCCTTGAATGCCGCAAGACCGGCTTTCAGGGGCGCACCGGCATTTACGAAATGATGCGCATAACGGCGCCGTTGCGCGCCCTGATTCAGCCAAATATGGATCTGGCCAGGGTCGGCGCGACCGCACTGGCTGAAGGCATGCGTCCGCTGCGCGTTTCAGCGGCGGCCCAGGTGGCACGCGGCGTGACGACCTTGCGCGAGGTCATGAATGTGTTGCCGCCGATCGAATAAGCAGTCTGCGGCGAGGGTGCCTGCAGATGGCAGAAACGAAGACGCCATCCAGCAGGTGGATGGCGTCTGGAGTGGCGAGCCGTCCGATCGAGCCGGGCGGCAGCCGAACAACTGTACTGCTTACTTGCGACCGCGTGCCGCGTTGCTGCGGATCGCCTTCAACGGATCACCGAGCTTCACTGTCGACAGGTAGCTGTTGATCGCTTCATTGGTGACATCGTACAGCGGGCGACCCATGACAGCGGCCGTTGCCTTGAGGCTGTCGCGCATGCGCTTGGAAACGCGCAGGCTGGCGTCGCGTGCATCATCATCAACGGGTGCTGCTTTCTTCTTCGTAGCCATGTTTCCCCCTTAGGGATAGTGATAAAGAGTCTTGTGCGACGATATCCTTTTCGCCAGCGTTACAAGTGTAGCGTCATTCTAACCCGGAAGAGAATGTGCCACAGGTCAGGGAGGTAATGATTTGTAAAAAAAATCCACCTCACGCTACTTGCGCGTTGACCGCGCAGACTTGAGGGAGTTCCCGCGAGGGACGTTAAACCAGCTATCGGATTCGCGGATCAGGCTGAAGAAGCGTCTTTTTCACTGGGCAGCCGTTTGGCCAGCAACCGTGATGCGATGATGCCCAGCTCGTAAAGCAGGCACATGGGAATGGCCAGCATCAGTTGCGAAATGACGTCCGGAGGAGTCAGCACGGCCGCGATGACAAAGGCGCCGACAATTGTGTAGGGACGACTCTTGACCAGTTGCTCAGGTGTGGCGACGCCGATGGCAACGAGGATGACGAGGGCAACCGGTACTTCGAAGCAAAGTCCGAAAGCGAGAAACAGCACGAGTACAAAATCGAGGAAGCGGGCGATATCTGGCATTACCGCCACACCGGCGGGTGCGATGCTGGTCATGAAGCTGAAGATCGCCGGCAGCACCAGGAAGTAGGCGAACGCACAGCCTATGTAGAACAACAGCACGGACGAGGCGAGCAGGGGGATTGCCAGGCGTCGCTCATGCTTGTACAGGCCAGGCGAAACGAATGCCCAGAACTGGTACAAGATGAGGGGCATCGCCAGAAAGATGGCGACAAAAAAAGCCAGCTTCAGTGGCGCGAAGAATGGTGATGCAACATCCGTTGCGATCATCGCGCCACCAACCGGCAGGTGGGCGATCAATGGTTTCGCCAACCACGCATACAGCTTGTTGGCGAATGGAATCAGCGCGAGCAGGATCAGCAATACGGCTGCCACCGCACGCAACAGGCGCGAGCGCAGTTCAATCAGGTGCGACAGGAAGGATTGTTCCTTGTCGCCGGCTTGCTCAGTGCTGCTCATTGGAGGGCGGCGCTTCCGGTGTGCCGCTGACGGCATTTCTCAACTTCTCTGCAGCGGAGCGGACGTCCTCGCGGACATCAAGCTGATTTTTCGTATCCTGAATACTGCGCTTGATGTCTTCGGCGGCAAGTTCGCGCTCGATCTCGGTCCGCACCCCTTGCCAGCCGTTACGCAAGCGGCGCATCAGTGCGCCCGCGGTGCGAGCAGCTCCAGGTAGTCGCTCAGGGCCGAGAACCAGCAAAGCGACGACGGCGATCATGGCCAACTCGCCAAAACTGAGATCGAACATGATGGTCGCCTAGCGCTCGCTGCGATCCTTGTCGGCCTCGGTGGTCGCCTCACCAGCCGACAGGGGATCCGCCTTGAGTTCGGAGGGCTTCGATGGTTCGTCACCCTCCTCCATACCCTTGCGGAAACTCTTGATTGCCGAGCCCATGTCCCCACCGATATTGCGCAGCTTCTTGGTGCCGAAGACCAGGGCCACGATGATCAGCACAATAAGCCAATGCCAGATACTGAAACCACCCATCTTGATTACTCCACGGACATTTCCGCCGACACTGGGTCGACGGCAGGTATTTGCGATTCGCTACGCTGTATAAAATGATGCACTGCGCATTGCTGTTTCGCCGATGGCGAGAGCACATGCCTCGCCGGACTATTGCGCAGTGTACTCCTCCAGGCGGTCACGGAATTCAACCAGGGCGGCGGGAACATCATTGACTCCGCCGTCGAAGATGCGGCGCGGCGTCACGCCATCACCGTAAATCAACTGGTTGCTGCCATGGTCGATCGACAACACCGAGCCATCGAAGGCCACGCCGGCGAACAGGCCACGCGCTCGTGAGTAGGAGAAGATCTCGGCCTTGAGCTGGGCATC
Source organism: Dokdonella sp. (assembly GCA_039923515.1). GTDB lineage: Bacteria > Pseudomonadota > Gammaproteobacteria > Xanthomonadales > Rhodanobacteraceae > Dokdonella. Next base: position 13,169 of record JBDTCQ010000220.1, on the reverse strand, counting down.
AGTCGATGCCTGTGCGGTACGGCCAACCGGCCCGGCCGCCGCTGAAGCGTCGGCACCAATCGTGAACTTCCCGTTGACGATCGAATCGACGCCGCGTTCGGTGCGGAAAACCAGCACCACATCCGTCGAGGAGACCCCCGCCTGGAAGCCGATACTGCCTCCGGTCAGATTGACGAAGGCTGGATTGGACCAGGTGCCATCCCGAGTCTTGACGGCAATCAATCCCTCGCCCCGGCGTCCGCCGATCACGAAGCCGGCCTTGAGCACGTCGGGGATGACCACGATCGCATGTGCGCTTTGCAGAAGATCGCGCGGTATTGCCTTGTCCGGCGCCTGCATGATTTCGTTGAGCACGCGAACTGAGTTTTCGGCGCGTTTGAGTTCGGGCTCGGCCGCCTGAACAGTGATGGCGGTCAGGGCAAGCAATCCGGTAATCAGGCGCATGAGGGCAGACATGTTTGACTCCGAGTGGAATAACCGGAGCAAGTTAGCAGTTCAAGCTGAGTCTGCGATGAAGCAAGCCGGTGAGCATGGGGAATCAGGAAAGAATTTGCGACGCACGTTCCTGGCGATATCGAGCGACCTCAGCGCTCCTCGATTCGAAAGATCAATCGGGCCTTTCTCGAGCGCCTTGGTCAATCGTGCATTGGCAAGATCTGCAAATCGCCGGAGGCGATTCAACGCACTGCGCGTGAGTTCGTAAACCAGGTCGCTGCCGCCGCAAGCAGGAGCGCAAGCAAAGCGGCGAGACTCCACGATGATGTCATCGGAAGCGCTGTGGACGATGAAGTGCCATTGCCGCCCGGCGGTGTTATCCCGCATGGAGTCTGCCCGACTGTGAACCCGGTCATGCCGATACCACGCAGGGACTCCGGTCCGGTAATCGGCCCGATGACTGTGGCGATTCCCGAGGTGGGGTCAATTCTTGCGAGGTCACTCCAATCCGTCAGCGTGCTCCCACCCGGCGCAGGAGGCAGGTAGTTGAGGACGGACCAAAGCGTGCCATTGGCGTCGAAACTTATCGAGATTGTGCTGATCCAGCCGCTGTTGGCGCTGCCAAATCCGCCGATCAGACCTGCCGCGCCAGTATTGGTGTTGATCTTGTAAAGGCTGTTGTTTCCGCGACCGCCGGCGCCATAAAGCTCGTTGCCCTTTGCGGCCAGGCCAGTGATCGTCTCGCCCAAGGTCCCAACCAGGGATGTTTCGCCATTTGCCGGGTTGACGCGCCACAGCTTTTTCGCGGTGGCCGAAGACAGCCACATCTGGCCATCACAGGTGAATGCTGCCGCAAAATCCAGCGAATTGAATTGGCCAGTTCCACCACTCAAGTTCAATGCAGACAAATAGGTTGCAGCGCCGGTGGAGGTATTCAGCGTCACAACCGGCTTCTGGCTGAGACTGTCGGAAACTGCGTACAGCGTATTGCCCGGTCCGAACGTGAGGCCTTTCAGCAAGCCATACGGTTGACCACCGAATCGGCCCGCTTCGCCGATATAGCTGGCGCGAGGCGGCGAGGTATCAACTCGATAAAGTTGATCGAAAGCCACGCCATAGCCAACCGGATCCGCCTTTACCAGCGAAAACGGGGCGATCAAGAGCACAGCTGCGATAAGGCAGGCACGCATGCGCATGGGGGCGTTCTTTTGTTATGTTATTGGTAATCGTTTGCCTCGATGTTCCCGTGAGGCAGCCTCGAGTCTAGCAGTTTTCTCTATGTCGACAAGGCCTTGGAGCAACTGCTGAGATTCCTTTTTTGCAGACTTGGCAGAGCCTTCGCATGTCGCGTTTTCTTTCGTTTCCCGATCCATCACAGCCGCGACGGCTGGCCATCCTGCTCGTCAACCTGGGCACGCCGGATGCCCCGGATACGGCCTCGGTTAGGCGCTATCTTGCTGAATTCCTTGCAGATCCGCGCATTGTCGAACAGCCGCGCTGGCTATGGTGGCTGATCCTCAATGGCATCATTCTGCGCTTTAGACCGGCCCGTTCGGCGCGGGCGTATACGAAGGTGTGGACTGCGCAAGGCTCACCCTTGCAAGTCCAAACGACGGCGTTGGCGGAACGGCTGCAGGCTGCGTTGGAACCCGCCTTGGGTACCGAGGTGCTGGTTCGTCACGCGATGCGCTATGGCTCGCCGTCTTTGCCTGAAACCCTGGCCGAGTTGGCCGGATTGGGGATGCGGCGTCTGTTGGTCGTGCCCTTGTTTCCGCAATTCTCCGCGACCACCACAGCTTCGGTCTTCGATGCCGTGTCGGCGCAGTTCGGCCGCTGGCGCTATCCGCCGGAATTGCGCCTGGTCAACGACTATTGTCATGAGCGTGCCCATATCGAGGCGCTGGCGCGCAGCGTCGAACAGCATTGGCAGGCCAGCGGCCGAAGTGATCGGCTGCTGCTTTCGTTCCACGGAATTCCCGAGCGCTATGTGCGCAATGGCGATCCCTATCGCCAGCAATGCGAGGCAACGGCCAGCCAACTCCGGCAACGTCTCGGCTTGACCGAGGCCGAATTGCTGCTGACGTTTCAGTCGCGGCTCGGCCGGGAACCCTGGCTCCAGCCTTACACGGATCGCACCCTGGCTGCGTTGCCCTCCCAAGGTGTGCGCAGTATCGATGTGATGTGTCCCGGATTCGCCGTGGATTGCCTGGAAACGCTCGAGGAAATTGCGATGGAGGGGCGCGAAACCTTCCTTCACGCGGGGGGCGAGCGTTTCAGCTATATCCCATGCCTGAATGCCGGTGATGATCAAGTCGCGTCGATGCGGGAACTGATCTTGCGTCATTGCCAGGGCTGGCCGGAATACGAGGTCAACGCGAAACCGGTTCGTGAGTGACGATCGGGTACACGAGTTGCGCATCCCGCTGCGGCATCTGACCTTGGCGGCGAAAGCCTGGGGTGATCCCTCCGATCCGCCGATACTGGCCTTGCATGGCTGGCTCGACAACGCCGGGACGTTTGATCGGCTCGCGCCCTTGCTGCAGGGGCACTATCTGGTTGCGCTCGATCTTGCCGGTCACGGCAGATCCGCGCATCGGCCAGCCGCGACCTGGTATTCCTTTGCAGATTTCCTTGATGAAATCGATCAGGTGATCAACTGGTTTGGATGGTCGTCGGTCGATTTGCTCGGGCATTCGTTGGGGGCGGCGCTGGCGAGCACATTTGCCGCAATCTGCCCCGACAAGGTTCGTCGCTTGTTGTTGATCGAAGGGCTCGGGCCGCTTACGCAAGGCGCCGGGAAAACCCTGCAGCAATTGCGCCGATCGCATTCAGCGCGGGCATCGTTCAAAGGTGATGGATTGCGCGTGTTTGCCAGCCTGGACGAAGCGATCGAGGCGAGATGCCGCTCCGGGGATCTGTCCGCACAGGCTGCGCGTTGCATCGTGGAGCGCGGTGTGAAACGGGCTGACACTCTGGATTTCAAGCGTGCGCAGGCTGGGGATTCTGAGCTGGAAAACGTTCAAGCAACTTCTGTTCGGGACAGCCGAATCCAGAGTGTCGATACAGAACCCGACCTCGAAGATTTTCAAGCGTTGACTAACCTCATTTGGTCATCCGATCCGCAACTGACTGTTCCGAGTCCGACACGCCTGACTGAGGAGCAGCTTGCAGCGGTATTGCCGGCCATCGCGGCGCCGACCTTGCTGGTGCTGGCGGAGCCGCATGCGCCCTATCTGCTGCCGGACATGGTCGACGCGCGCATTGCCTTGCTGGCCGATATCGAGGTTGTGCGCATGCCCGGCACGCACCATCTGCATCTGGAGGATCCCGCACCCGTTGCCGCTGCGCTGCTCGATTTCCTCGCGCGCCACCCCGATCGGACCTGATCAATCCGGATCAGGGCGCCTGCACGAGTCGGCTGAGTTCGGCCTTAAGCGCCTGTCCGTTGATGCGCAGCCAATCGCGCTGCTCTTTCCAGTTCGGCAGGATCGAGGCGACCAGAGCCCAGAATCGGGGCGCATGACTGCGGATGCGCAGATGGCAGAGTTCGTGGACCAGGACGTACTTGAGTGCTGCCGGAGGGGCGAGGGCGAGGGCCAGATCGAGGGTCACGCGATCGCGCGTATCCAGGCTGCCCCAGAGGCTCTTCAGTGGGCGCACGCGGATGACCGTCGGCGCCATGCCGAGGCGCGGACAATACAGCGCGAGCCAGCGCGACACGTCCTTGCGCAACTGTGCATCGAGATAGGACTGGAGCAGGCCGCGCGCCGTTTCAATTGAGCGCCGGTGCGCTTGCGGCAACGTCACCTGCAAGCGATCTCCGAGAAGTTCAATCCGTGGATACGGGCCATCACGCCAGCTCAGGCGCGTGGTCTCGCCGCGCAACGGGATGACCGTCGTTGTTCCCGGTTCGAGCGCGGGTGGATAGTTGCCGAGATGAAGCTCGTCGAGTTTGCGCTCCAGCCATTCGCCGTGTTTGCGCAGGAAGGCGAATACCTGGGCCGGATGTGTGCCCTTCGGGCAAGTCACCCGCGCGCCTCCCGAGGTGACGGTCAGGCGCAGGTGGCGGGCCTGCGGATGGCTCCGGCGCAGGACACGAATCACCTCACCGGTTGGCGTCGGCAATTCGAGATACTGGTTTTCGGCTTCCTGATTCATCGTGCAAGCCACCCTATCCCATCGAACCTACTCGCGCTCATCCGGTCGCGGCAGGCCAAACCATTCATCAAGTTTCTCGAGCAGTCGCCGGGTCTCAAGTGTCATCAACGCAAAGCGCGCATCGAGTTCGGCCCGCGCGGATTCCGAAGCATCTTCACCGATTTCGTCAAGGACGATATCGAGAAAACGGAACTTGCGGACGGTCAGATCCTCGCCGAGCACAAACGCCATGCGTCCATCGAGTTCGAGGCCAAGCTGGAAGACCTGCTTGCCGGATTTGAGATGCTCGCGCACTTCGTCTGATTCAAGGTCCTGGCGACGACAACGAACCACGGCACCCGCTTCAGCGGGATCACGTAGCTCGCATTCATCACCCCAGCTCAACCCAGGTGGGAGCTTGCCACCAACCAGCCAGTCCGTCATCAGGGTTCGCGGCGAATCGGACGGTGCCATCGGTGTTGCCGGGAAGCGACCGAGCGCCTCACGTACCTGGGTCACGGCTTCTTCGGCCAACTTGCGGCTGGCGGTGTCGATCACCATCCAGCCCTGCGCCTCGTCGAGGTAGGCGAAAACACGCGATGGTCGGACAAACGCGCGCGGAAGCAGGTCGGTCATGACCTCTTCCTTCAGGCGCTTACGCTCACGGGCACCGATGCGGCGAGATTCCTTGTCGGTAATTTGGGCGATCTTGACCGCCAATGCCTCGCCAATCACCGACGATGGCAGAAGTTTGTCTTCACTACCTATCGCCAGCAGGGTGTATTTGCCTGCCCGATGGGTCAGTTCGTCGGAATCGCGGCCGTACGGCGAAACAAACCCGCGCGTGGCGAGTTCAATCGGGCCGCAGGGGCGCAGCCGATGTTCATCGAGCAGGCCATCCAGTTCAGGCAGGTTTTTCGAGGTGCTTTTCGGGAAGCGAAACAAGGTCAGATTGCGGAAAAACATGAGGGTGTAGGGATTCCTAGGGCGGGAGTAACGAGTCAGCAATCCTTGCGCGATGCAGGATCAGATGATGAGAAAGACAGGGTCAGTGGCCCGTCATCCATCGACGGGGACGGCGGGCTGCTCAGGATACCCGTCGGGCGGGCTCACGCCGAGTGCGCCGAAGTCGAACAATACGGGATCCGCCAGTTGCGAGGGTTCAATCCGGGTCAGTCCGCGAAAGATGTTCTCGATGCGCCCGGGCGTTTCGGTTTCCCAAGCCTGCAACATGCGTTTGACTGCCTTGCGTTGCAGGGTTTCCTGGGAGCCGCACAAGTCGCACGGAATGATCGGGTAGGCGCGATGCCGGGCCAGTTCGGCAAGATCGACCTCCGCACAATAAGCCAGTGGGCGAATCACGATGTTGCGACCGTCATCTGCGCGAAGCTTCGGCGGCATCGCCTTGAGACGGGCCTGGTAGAACAGATTGAGGAACAGGGTTTCGACGATGTCGTCGCGATGATGGCCGAGGGCGATCCGGTTGTAGCCGTTTTTTGCGGCGAATTCGTAAAGTGCGCCGCGACGCAGACGCGAGCACAGGCTGCACATCGTCCTTCCGGCCGGAATAATGCGTTCGACGACACTGTAGGTATCCTGTTCGATGATGTGGAACGGAATGCCGCGATTGCGCAGGGCCGTGGGCAGGAGGGTGGCGTCATAGCCAGGCTGCTTCTGATCGAGATGCACGGCCAGCAATTCGAAGCGGATGGGTGCCCGCGCCTGCAACTCGCGCAGGATGTCGAGCATGACCCACGAGTCCTTGCCGCCCGAGAGGCAGACCATGATCCGATCGCCGTCGCCAATCATGCGGTAGTCGGCAATCGCCTGGCCAACCTGATGGCGCACCTGGCGGGCCAGCTTGTCCGCATTCGGCTCCGCGTCGCCCGCCATTGCCACAGTCATTGATTCACCTGGTTCGTTTCCTGCTGCCGGAATATGGCTTGGCGGCGGACGGGTTAAACTTCGTCGAAGCCGAAGGACGCGCATGAACCCCGAAGATCCCGCCATCACGGTACGTCAACTGAGTACGCTCAAGACCGAGCATCGCGACCTTGATGTCATGATCGCAAGGCTTGCGGTCGACCCAAGCAATGATGAGCTCGAACTCAAGCGGTTAAAGAAGCGCAAGCTGTATCTGAAGGACACCATTGCGATCCTCGAAAGCCGATTGATACCCGATCTGGATGCGTGACAGTTAATCACGGCTGAGGCACCGATCCAACGCTGATCAGGAGCTGCGACCGCCTAAGCGGATGGCTCGGTCTTGTGCGTATTTTCGATACTGCCTGGATCCGATTTTCCAGCTGCCAGCTTGAGGATGCCGTGGCGGATATCGCGACTCAGGATGACCTTGGCTTCCCCAACCAGTTCCTCAAGCCCGATATCGAATTCGAGCTTGTTGTCGGCGTCGGCCCAGATCACGCGACGCTCACGCAATTTCTGGATGAAGCCGCGGAACAGGGATTTGTCGAAGAACTCCGGGGCGTTCAGTTCGTGCAGCAGTGACAAGCGTTGTGCGGTCAGGGTGCACAGGTTTTCCAACTCTGCAGCGGAAAGCGTGTTGCGACCATTGCGGACCAGGAGGGCAATCGTGATGTAGTAGCGCTCAACGGCCTGCAACAGGCTGTGCGACATCGCTCGCAAGCGGAACGCGCTGTCGCTCTGGCCCGGTGCGCGCTCAAGCACGCGCCCATCGGCGTCGCTCTCGAGCAGGCCACGTGTGACAAAGAAGTCGAGCGATGCACGCAGACGTTCGCTGAACTCCTCTTCGCTCCAGGGCAGGAACCATTCCGCCTGGATGAATGGATAGACCAGTCGTCCAAGGCGTAGCACGCTGGATCGGCTCATGCGCCGGTTGTTGAGGAAACAGCAAGCGATCCACGCGCCGGAGACAAATACATGTTGCACATTGTTTCGGAAGTACGACAAGAGCACGGCGTTGTCGCCTTCCGCCATCAGGACATCGCCGAGCGGATGGCTGACCCGGCGGATCCACTGCATCGATTCGCCGTAGGCGATGATTTCGGCGGGTGATTTCTCCGTGACGGTGACGCGATCCCCGAATGGCAGGGCCACCATGAGATCCTTGTACAGTTCAAGCTGGGCGAGCAGGTCCGCTTCGGCCATCGCGTGCTTGGGCATGGCCAGCAAGGCCAATGCGAGCAGATTGATCGGATTCACGTCGACCGCACGATTGATATTGGACTGGATGCGATTGGCGAGGGTGTCGACTGTCGCGGAGAGCCACTCCGGTTTTGCATCCGGCGTTTCAATCGATGCGCGCCATGCGGGTGCGACTTCGTCAAGCAACTTGCCGAGGTCGATCGGTTCGCCGAAATTGATGGTCACCTTGCCGTAGCGCTGGCGCAGCACGCCGAATGCGCGGAAAAGTCCCAGCAGCGATTCCTTTTCCTTCGGCTTGCCTGGGAGTTCACCAATGTAGGATTTGCCCTCCATGAGCTTTTCGTAACCGAAATAGACCGGCTGGAACAACACCGGTCGACGCGATTCGCGCAGGAAGCTGCGCAGGGTCATCGCGAGCATGCCACTGCGTGGCGTCAGCAAGCGCCCCGTGCGTGAGCGGCCTCCTTCGATGAAATACTCGAGAGCTACCCCGCGTGCGAACAACTGGCTGACGTACTCGGTGAACACCGCTGAATACAGGGCGTTCGACTTGAAGCTGCGGCGCAGGAAGAATGCGCCACCGCGGCGCAGGATCGCGCCCAGTCCAGGAAGGTTGAGATTCACGCCGGCGGCGATATGTGGCGGCACCAGACCGTTTTGATAGAGCGTGTAGCTCAGCAGCAGATAGTCCACATGGCTACGGTGACAAGGCACGTAGATCACTTCATGGCCGGGCGCGACGGCACGAAGCTTGTCGAAGTGGTGCATGACAACGCCGTCATACAGCTTGTTCCAGAGCGCGATCAGAATGAACGAGATCGAGCGAACCACCGTGTGCGAATAATCGGCCGCAATCTCCAGCGCATAGCCCCTTGCGCGACGACGAACCTGTTCAACCTTGGCGTTTTCCTTCGCCGTCACGGCGTCGATCGTCTGCCGCACCGAATCGGCGTTGAGCACGGCGTCGACCACGGTGCGTTTGTGCGACAGGTCAGCACCGATAATCGTTGTACGAGTCAGCCGGAAGTGCACACGCAGCACGCGCGACAATTTGCGGACCACGCGTTCGAGGGCCAGACCCTCCTGCTCGGCAAGCGTCTGCTTGAGCGAAACCGGCGCGGAGAACTGGACGATCGTGTCGCGTCCATTGAGCAGAATCGCCAGCAGGCGTCGGAAACGCCCGACCACGACCCAGTTTTCCGCAAACAGCACGCGGAACCAGCCGGATTGCCGATCCGGAGCGCGGCCGACAAAGATTGATACGGGGACCAGCCGGATGTCTTCCTCGCGCCCCGCGTGGATCAGTTCGACCAGTTGGCTTAGCGTTTCAGAGCGCGACGGATGGGTTCGATCGCGAAACAGGCTTGGCCGTGGCGTCAGCGCGATGATTGCGCGCTTGCGTTTGATCGGCAGGCGCCTGGCCGCTTCGTAGGGCGAAGGCAGGTCGGCTTCCAGACACGCCTGTTCGAGGATCAGGGTATCGGAAAGGCCATAACGCTCGACGACATACACGGTGGGAATGTCGTCATCGGGCAACAGTTCGCGCGGCTCGCGCGGCTCGCGCCGAATGCGGATCCACGGACGCAACATCGCGCTGAACAGCTTGAGCCAGAACGGCGCGCGGGCAATCGGATCCGGCACCCGATGAAGCGGAAGGTTCTGCTGCATTTGGTTCGCCCTTGCCGTCAACAAAGACGGCGCGCGGCTCAGCCTTTGGCTGCTTCAGGCGTTGCGGTTGCTGTCGCTTTTTCGGTTTCGCGCGCCTTCAGCTTTGCGATCGTGTCCTTGTTGTACCAGCGGTCATCGATGCGCACCATCTCGACAGTCGATTGCAGCGGCGTTTCGAGCAGGGTGTAGCTGACTTTGACGACGGCGCTGTCGGCGGTGCTGGAGACCAGCTCTGTCTTCGCCGAATCGAGCGTCTTGTCGATCGAAAAACCGTAGAGGTCCAGGACCTTCTTCAGGCCGTTGAACGAGATTTTCAGTTTCGGCGCCGTTTGTTCGAAGCTCAGATTTCGCGCTTCATCAAGCGATTTCAAATCAAGCTCGCGCGCCGATTCGGTGAGGATACCCAAGGCCTTCCTGACCAGGTCGGGATCGGTAAAGCGGGTTTTCTCGACCCACTTGGCCAGGGCATCGATGATGCCGACCGCTTGTTCCTTTTCGCTGACGGAAAGCTCCTGGCTCTGTTGCATGAGTCCCTTCAGGTAGCTGCGGCCCATGGCGACCATGGTCGGAATCTGTTGCTGATACTGCGCATCGAACTGGCGGATATCGGGCTCGAACTCCTTGAACAGCGCATCCGCGGCATCCGGTGCGGTCAGCTTTGCCATCGTTTCGGCGAAGCGTGCGCGTGCTGCATCATCAATGGCTGCATCGTCCTTTTGATTGGTCCATTCGGCCTTGATCCGGCTGAACTCGGCAGGCGGCAGCATGTTTTCGATCAAGCCGCCGATATCGCCCTCGCGAGCCAAACCGATGGATTTCTGCAGTGCCTGCTGTGGACCGGTCGCGGCCGCGTTGTTTGAGGTCGCGGAATCACGGTTGCAGGCAGCGGTCGCAATTGCGAGGGTCGCCAGCAAGGCGGTTCGGGCAAGCATCGTGAACATGGGGGGTTCCAGGATCGGGAAAGTCACGCACTCTATCAGCCCCAGCTGCCCGGGTCAGCCGAAGACGGGTTCTGATCGGAGAGCAAAAGAAAACCCGGGCAGCGAAGCTGTCCGGGTCGAATCCGGCAAGGCCGGAGGGGGAACTGATGCGTCGTTCTATGCGGTGTGGAACTGCAATCCGGTGGGGCGCACCGAGGAACTCACAAGACGCATCTTAGTAAGATGTTAAAGTTAATGCAACACTTTAAGTGATGATGGTTAACTCATTGAAGTAAATGATATAAAATTTAGTCGATGCGGAGCGCGGCTTTCTTTTCGCGCCTGCGCTCGGACGCTGACTGCTTCCAGTCGTTATCGAACAAGGCGGGTTCCCAGCTGCCATAGGTGGGATTCGGCAGCACGAACCAGCGCTGGCCAACCCAGTCGAGGTACGGGGCGATGGCCTGTTTGCGTCCGGGCACGGTATTCGCCGCGACATCCACGAAGTCGCCCAACTGGTCGCCGACCTGGAGCAATACCCGATAGTCACGTGAAATCAGTTCGCGCCGGCAACCCTTGTCACTGTCGTGCGGTTTGCAGCCGGGGACTTCGGTGCCAAGGCCAAGAAAAACCTGCTCGCCCGCGGCTATCGGAAAATCGAGCTTGCGCAGGTTTTCGAGCGTCGCCGCACCCAGCTCGATGGCGCGATTGGACAGATAGAAAACCGTGACCCCCTTGCTTGCCGCGAGTTGGGTAAACGCGAGTGCTCCTGGAATGGCTCGGGCCTTTTCTTCCCTGCACCATCTGGCCCAAGTGGCCTCGTTGTAGCTCTCACCATTGACGACCATACGGGCCGCATACGGCGAGTTGTCGAGCACGGTCTCATCGACATCGACAATCACGGCGGTTCTGGCCGGATTGATCACCGCTGTCTTCCGCTCACCTTTTGGCAGAGCCTCCCACGTCGGATCCGACAAGGCCTGCAGAAGCTCATCGCTGGCCATGCGGTAGGCCTGACGGTAAATCAGGTCGTGCTCGACCGCGGTCTGCGACCAGGCGACGGCATTCAGGTTGTCGTCGGGCAGGGGCAGGGTACTGCTGTCGGGGGGGGATCCCTGCGCAGACGGATTTGCAGGGATCTTCGGGTTGTCGGGTCGGCGTGCCGTGGGATGGCAGGCGCTGAGCAGGAGCATCGCGACGACGAGGCAGGGTGCAACTCTGGACATGCTGGTACTCCGCTTGATACCGAATCGGCTAAGGCTTCAAAGTGTCGCGGAAGTCTACTGCACCCACATGACGGCCCGGACTGGCAATGCGCCTCAGCGGCTGACAGACTGCGCGACGCTCAGGAATTCCAGCCTTATGCCGTTCTCCGCAAAGCTCCCCCCGATGCGCCTCATCCCGATCAGCTATGTGCTCAGCGCACTCGCACTGCTGGGAATTTTGTATCTGCATCTATTGCCGGTATTGCTGGCCGGTTTGCTGGTATTTGCTCTGGTCAATGCGCTTGCACCCTCGCTGCAACGCCATCTGCCCGGTGCCAAAGCGCACTGGCTGGTGGTGGCCTTGCTGGCGGCGATCGTGGTTGGTCTGCTCAGTTTCGCGATTGTCGGCGGCATTGCCTATCTGGGGTCGGAACACGGCAACCCATCGCTGCTTTTTGAGCGCATGGCACCGCTCATCGAGCGCGCCCGCGCGCAGTTGCCGGCGATTGTTGTTGATCATATGCCCGACAATTCCGAAGAGATCCGCGTTGCCGTCATGGGTTGGCTTCGCGAGCATGCCTCCCAGCTCCAGCTTGCCGGTGCCAACGCGGCACGGGTGATCCTGCATCTGCTGATCGGCATGGTGCTTGGCGCGATGCTGGCCTTGCAAAGCGCGCTGGATCGCCCAGTGGAAGGTCCATTGACCCAGCAGTTGCGGGTGCGCGCGATCAATCTGGCCACGGCCTTCCGCGATATCGTCTTTGCCCAGCTCAAGATCTCGGCCTTGAATACGTTGTTCACGGCCATCTTCCTGTTGATTGTGCTGCCATTGTTCGGCGTCGATTTGCCATTGGCAAAAACCCTGGTGCTCGCAACCTTTGTTTGCGGCCTGCTGCCGGTCATCGGCAATCTGATCTCGAACACCCTGATCTTTGTCATTGGCTTGTCGGTTTCGATGTGGGTTGCCATTGCCGCGCTGACCTTCCTGATCGTCATCCACAAACTCGAGTACTTCCTCAATGCGCGCATCATCGGCGGCCAGATCCGGGCGCGTGCCTGGCAACTGCTGATCGCCATGTTGGTCATGGAAGCCGCCTTCGGCCTCGCTGGCGTGGTCGCCGCGCCGATTTATTTCGCCTATCTCAAGCGTGAGCTTGAAGGCGCTGGGCTGGTTTAGCCCTGTTCGGGGCAAGTGACACATTGTCGCAAGCCAGAATGCCGGGAGGCATCAGCGTCGTGCGCTGAGCGCCGATGTCCCGCCAAATAACGACGATTTTCGTACTTAGAACCCATGAATCGGGTCATTCATGCTGCGGTGCGTCAGAAAATGGGGCGCAAAAAAGTGTCTGGATCGGGTTTATTCCGTGTTAATGGCATGTTAAAGCCGAGCCGTCAGCTAGTTCTGACACCAATCCAAGCCACTGTTTTCCGGGGAGTTCGATGCCGCCCTGACGGGCAATGTCAGCTTCGAATGGGAATTGTTTCAGTTGTAATTATATGAATGCCACTCACATCCAACCATTTGGGGATGATATGAACAAGCAAAAGAAGCCGCTTCGCCTCGGCGGCATATGGCCAGTCGAACGTCACCGGCACCATCTTCGGCACCGCCCCGGTCGCTGAAGGCACTTCGGTCGTTGTCGAAAACATGGATACCGGACAGCGCCTGAGTTTCAAG
>JBDTCQ010000219.1:0-5843 GCA_039923515.1 Dokdonella sp. | reverse complement strand
GATCATTGCAACGCTGGGCGTTTTGGCGGGTCTGCATGTGGCGGGCGCGAAATCGATCCTTGCACGCGGGCTGGGCAGTCGGATTCCGGTCTATCTGGGGCGCCGTTCCTACTCACTGTATCTATGGCATTGGCCGGTCTACGTGGTCATGCGCTGGACCTGTGGACTCGATTCGGTTCTGGTCATGATCGCCGCGGTGACGACAACCCTCCTGCTTGCGGAAGGCTCATACCGGATCGTCGAACTTCCACTGCGCTATTCCGAACGCCTGCGCCGCTGGCCGCGTGCCGGCGTGGTCGCCGCTGGTCTGGCCCTTGCCGTCACCACCTGCGCCGTGTCGGCCTCGATCACGCTGGCCCGCGCGCACTTGTCCTTGAGCACGGTAACGCGGCACCCCGAGCACTGGTACGCCCAAGTGCTCGGAAGGATCGATCAGGCACCAGACTGCTTTCTGATGGCCAGGGACGAGGGGCCGGATTCGACCGTGGCCACGATATACAGTCGTGGCGGATGCCAGAAGCGCAAGCCGACAGCGCCAGCTCTATTTGCATTGGGTGATTCGCATACGATCGGGTACACGACGATGTTGACCGAGTACGTATTGCGCACCGGGGCCAAGGTCACCCTCTATCCGAACATCGGCTGCACGTTCGCCAGTCTCAAACCTTGGCGCGAGGAAGGCGCGTGCAACGCAAAAAATCAGGCCGAACTCGCCGACATCCGCAAGCGTGCGAAATCCGGCGACATCCTCTTTCTTGCCGCTTTGCGTCTGGATCGCCTGAGCAACCAGGATGCCATGCTCAACGCCACGGATCGCTGGACGATGATGGATACGGCTTCAGCGGCACAGGGCCGCGATGCAGCATCAACCCAACTGCAGAATCAGCTGGGCGCGCTGTCCGACGCTGGGGTTCGCATCATCTTCGAGGCCCCCAAGCCCATTTTTCGATCACCGCCCTTTCGCTGCTCGGATTGGTTCAATCGGGGTAATCCAATCTGTGCGGCCGGGCTTTCCGAATCCCGCGCAGCGATTGAAGCCTATAGACAGCCGGTGGTGGACACTTTGCACCGTCTGGCGGCCGAGTTGGGCGCAGCAGTCTGGGATCCGCTGCCGATCCTGTGTACTGCGGACCGCTGCGACGCGATTCGTGACCAAACTCCGCTGTTCTTTGATGGCGATCATCTCAGCGCCGATGGCAACCGCCTTCTACTGCCCTCGTTTATGGCCTTCATCGCCGCGCTGCCCGCGCCCAAGCCTCACACGCAAGGCATTAGCGTGACCGACGGGTCGCAAGGACGCTGAGCGCTTCATTCCTCCAGAGGGTCGATTCGATCAGGATATTGGATTTCCGAAATCGATCATCGCCAGATCATGCACTTAAGCAACGCCGACGCGACCAGAAGAGCAGGACCCATCGCAGTGCTGCGCTTGAAGATCCGAGGCAATCCAAAGGGGTCGCTGGGACAAACCTTCAGCGGCTGCCTTCCTTGAATCCGCGCAACAATTTGCGTGAGTGCTTGTCCGGTCGCTTGTGAGGATGATCGAAGCCCGCGCCGGTCAGCCGTCGAATCTCGCGCTCGCTTTCGCGCGCGGCGAGACTTTCAGCTGATTCTTCGTAGAGACCCTGGGCGACAGTCGCCGGGCCGCGCGTGGCACTGGTGGCGGTGACGCGAATGACAAAGCGTTCGATACCACGCGTGACACGAAGTCGATCATCGACGTGGATCAGTCGCGCGGGTTTCGCGGAGGCGTCATTGACTTCGATCTTGCCGCCTTCGATGGCCTGCTTGGCCAGGCTGCGGGTCTTGAAGAAGCGCGCAGCCCATAACCAAACATCAAGGCGCACGCCCGAATCAACGCTCATGTCGGTCGGCTCAGAGCTTGATCCGCCCAAGCAACATCTCCCAGTACATGACCCAATCGCCCATCAGGCTGTAGAGCGGCTGCTTGAACGAGGCCGGTCGGTTCTTTTCGAAGACGAAGTGCCCAACCCAGGCAAATCCATAACCCGCAATCGGGGCGAGCAATAGCCAGCGCGGATCGCGCTGCATGATTGCTGCGACAACAATGCCGATCACCAGCGAACTGCCGATGAAATGCAACAGTCGGCAAGTTCGGTTTGAATGCTCTGATAGGTAGAACGGATAAAACGCGCGAAATGTCGCGTAGTGCGTTCGCGTAACGCGATCTGTCGCAGGTTGAATCATGGAGGTTCTCCGACCGAATGCTCAACGTCAGCATACGACTGCTTGGCGAAAGGCGAAACCGGCAGCGTCACTCAACGCGCAGGCAATGGGATGAACTCTGTTTCACCGGGAACCTTATCGAAGTGGCCTTTCCTCCAATCTTCGCTGGCCCGCTCGATGCGCTCTCGCGTTGCGGCGACAAAATTCCACCAGATGAAGCGCGGGCCATCGAGCGGCTCGCCGCCGAAAAGCACCAATCGGGATTGTTCGCGCGCAACGATGCGCACCGGAACATCCCGCTTCAGGATCAGCATCTGATGCATTGGCAGGATCACCCCATCCACCTCGATCTCACCTCCGGCCACCCGGATCGCGCGCTCGGGATGCTCGGTCGGAACAAGCAATTCCGCGCCGGCTTGCAGAGTGATGTCGATACAGAACAGCCTTGAAAAGACCGCGACCGGCGACTCGCGACCGAAGGCCTCGCCAGCGACGAGGCGACAATGAACGCCCCCGTCATCGTCCGACCATTCCGGCAGTTCCTCAATCGGGTGATGCGAAAAGAATGGCTCATGCTCGGCATCGTCTTTCGGCAATCCGACCCAGAACTGCACGCCATGCAGTCGATGCCCGTCGCTGCGCTCCGGCTCCGGCGTGCGCTCCGAATGTACCACCCCTCGTCCGGCCGTCATCCAGTTGACCGCACCGGTACGGATATCCTGGACGACACCGAGACTGTCGCGATGCGTGAATACGCCATCGAAAAGATAAGTCATCGTCGACAACCCGATATGCGGATGCGGTCGAACATCGACACCACGCCCAGGTGCCAGATCAACCGGGCCAATGTGATCGAAAAACACGAACGGACCGACCGTTCGCTGCTGCGCGGATGGCAGCATTCGGCGGACAACAAAACCATCACCAAGATCATGCCGCTTGCCCTCGACAAGGATGTGCGCCGTGTCATTCATTGGCTTCCCTCACTGAACCAGCGCAAGCCCCAAGGGTATCGCGCTCATCGTGCCGCTTTGTTCACCAGGCACGCGCATATTGTTTCGGTGCTTCAATCTCGACACCGAGTTCACTGGCCGCACGACGAGGCCAGTACGGATCGCGCAACAGTTCGCGTGCGAGCAAGACCATATCGGCCTTGCCCTCGGTGATGATTGCCTCGGCCTGCCTCGCTTCGGTGATCAGGCCGACCGCGCCGGTCGCGATCCCGGCTTCACGGCGAATTCGCGCAGCAAATGGAACCTGGTAGCCGGGGCCAGCGGCGATCGTTTGATTGTGCGCAAGGCCGCCGCTTGAAACATCGATCAGATCGACACCGTCGCCCTTGAGGATCCGTGACAGCTCGACGCTCTGTTCGATATTCCACCCGCCTTCAACCCAATCGGTCGCCGATATACGGACGAGCAATGGCAATCCGTCCGGCATGACCGAACGTATCGCCGCGACCACCGCGCGAGTCAGCCGAATACGGTTCTCAAAGCCGCCGCCCCATTCATCGGTACGCCGATTGCTCAGCGGCGACAGGAACTGGTGCAGCAGGTAGCCATGCGCCGCATGGACTTCGATCACGCGAAAGCCACATTCGAGCGAACGCACGGTTGCGGCACGGAAAGCCCCGATGACCGCCGCGATGCCCGTTGCATCGAGCGCATCAGGCATCGGATAGGTATTCGAATAGGCCAGCGCAGACGGAGCAACCGGGATCCAGCCACCATCGGCAGGGTCGACCGTGGGGCCAGCATCCGACCACGGGATCGAAGTACTCGCCTTGCGCCCCGCGTGGGCGAGTTGGATCCCGGCAACGGCACCCTGGGCTGCAATGAACGTTGCGATCGGCGCCCAAGCCTCAGCCTGTGCATCGTTCCAGATTCCGGTATCGCAGGGCGAAATGCGCCCGCGCGCCTCAACCGCCGTGGCCTCGGTCAGAACCAAACCTGCGCCACCGACCGCACGGCTGCCGAGATGGACCAAATGCCAGGGCTGCGCAAGGCCATCGAGCGAGGAGTATTCGCACATGGGTGACACCGCGATGCGATTGCGCATCTGCACGTCACGCAAAACCAGCGGTTCGAACAAGCTCATGGGCAGGCTCCGGGTCGGGTGGGTCGCATAAGTGCACCTATATTTTTTTCTAAACGAACGCTCAATCAATTCCTTGCAGCCACTTGGCCACGCTCGCCGCAATGGGTTGCGGGTCCTTCAGCCATGAGAAGTGATCGGCCAGCCCGGAGGAAAAATCCCCCGGCGCGAGCAGCACGCGTTCTGTCGGGGCATGCGGAGTTTTCGCCAGCAGCCAGTCGAGTGAGGCCTCGGGGCATAGGCGATCCTCGCTGAGGCGAATGCCGAGCACCGGCTTGCTGAAATCCCTGAGCGCGCGTTCCGAATCACGATCCTTGCCGTAGCGTGCATAGCACCCCGAGCGTGCTGTACGCGCCCAGTCACGCATCAAGCCTCGCGATTCGCGACCCGCAAATCCAAGCTGCTTGCCCGGGTAGTAACCGGAAACAGCCGTCACTGCGCGGACAATCAAGGGCATCAGAAACAAGGCTGAACGCATCCAGCCACGAAATACTTTCCAATAGGGCGAACCGCTGCCAGCAATCACGAGACCGTCGACAGCCTGCGAATTCAAGGCTGCAAACAAGGTAGCAAGCTGGCCACCGAGGCTGTGCCCGGCAATTATCCAGCGCAAATCCGGGCACTCCTCGCGGACTGCACCGAGGCTGGCTGGAATATCCAGATCGAGCAGTTCCTGGTAGCCCCAATCGCATTCGCGCGAAGCTCGGCGATCGCTCGATCCAGCGCCACGCCATTCATGCAGAGCGCACGCAATACCTTCGTCGGCGAGCGCCGCCACAAATCCGTGGTAGTTGCGTGCCGTAACGCCAAGCGCCGGCAGCCAAAGCACACCGGTGCGTGCGGATGTTGGCAGCGACAAGAGCAGATCCGCTTCGGCACCATCGGCGGAAACCACGCGCAGCGGTCTCAACTCAGTCCGGTCACTGGCGCAGCCGCGCATTTTCCCCACGCCGTCTCACGGGGCGGCCAAGCCGCGCCAAGCACAACCCTTGTATGCATGATTTTTCGCGGAGACCAGGATCGACCAGCCGAAAGTGGTGTCGGTCAAAGCCTCAACGCAAGCCTCGGCGCGTAGATGGGCGCTGAATTCCGTATCCGCTTCGCCGATCTTCAAGATCAGACCATCCGAGGCAGTGTCGAATCCCGCATATGCGCGAACTTCGGGAGTTGCGGCCGGAGCGGGAACAAACGTCACGGCGGCGGGAGTTACCTCGATATTCCAGAGAACATCAATTCCGCGAGCGCCCAGCACAATATCCTTGAGCCGTGACTCGCAGGTCCAAGCGTCGCCGGAAATGATGTTGAAGCGACCAATCTCAACCTCATCACGCCCGCGCAGATTGCCTTCAGCCATCAGGAAACGTGGTCGATCCAGGGTTGCATTCGCTTGCGCCAATGCCGCTGCCGTGGCCGGATCAACCGAGGTCACGCGACGCCGCGAGGTTTCACCACACGCCGTGAAAAGGCCACCATCACCCGATTCGTAGTAGCCCCGAAGAAAAGTCACCGTCTCGACATTCGTCGGAACCGTGGCTTGACCGATCGCCTCATTCGCCTGAATG
>JBDTCQ010000218.1:0-4088 GCA_039923515.1 Dokdonella sp. | reverse complement strand
TGGTTTTCTGCTCCTGGATATGCTCGGTCGCCATGGGTGTTCTGCTGTGCCTGAACGAAAGACTCGGAAGTATAGGAGGCCCGTCAAGGGCGACCCAAGTGATTGAAAATGTTGAAATCGTGATGTCGGCTCAAGGCCGCATCAAATCTCCGGGGCCACCCGCAAATGGAAGGTGACCGGGCCGTCATTGACGAGCTGCACCCTCATGTGGGTACGAAAGCGGCCCGTTTCCACCGGGGAATGCGCAATTCGTGCCAATTCGACCAATCGGCTGAAAAGGAGTTCACCGAGTTCCGGACTGGCCGCGCCGGTGAAGCCTGCGCGCATTCCACTCGACGTGTCGGCGGCCAGGGTGAATTGCGAGACCAGCAACAAACCGCCGCCGACGTCGCGCAATGATCGATTCATGCGCCCATCGTCATCGCTGAATACGCGATAGCCAAGGATGCGTTCAAGCAGGCGCCTGACCTGGGCTTCGGCATCGCCGCGTTCGATCGCAACCAGGGCGAGCAGACCCGCACCGATCTGGCCGATGATTTCGTCATCGACCTCGACACTTGCCACGCTGACGCGCTGGATCAGCGCGATCATGGATTGATCCAGCCGATCTCAATGTCAGCCGCGCCGATTGCTCGAAGGCCTGTCAAATGGGTCGCAACCGTTAGAATCATGACTTTCCCCCTGAATTCGATCCGATGACCTGGTCCATGCGTCTGCTGTATGCCTTGTTGTGGCTGACTGGATTGCTGCCGCTGCGCATCCTGCACGCTCTCGGCAGCGCGTTCGGCGATCTCGCCTGGTTGCGCAAAGGTCGAGAGCGACGCATCACCACCATCAACCTCGCTCTGCTTAAAACGCAAAACAGCGCCCTGGCAGGACAACTTGACGCGAGAAAAATCCTGCGCGAGGCCGGCAAGTCCGCCTTCGAGGTGGCCAAAGTCTGGTCCGGACGTCCCGGGCGGGCGCTTGCCCTGGTTCGCGAGGTGCGTGGAGCGGAACTCTTGGAGCAGGCACTCGCCAGCGGCAAGGGCATCATCATTGCCGCGCCGCATCTGGGCTGCTGGGAGTTGCTGAGCTACTGGCTGGCGGAGCGTACGTCCTTGGCCATTGTCTACCGGCCACCACGCAATGCCGCATTCGAACCATTGCTGATCAAGGCGCGTGGTGCATCGAAGGTGGAGCAGATTCGCGCCGAGGGCACCGGCGTGCGCAGCCTGTATCGACGCCTTGCCGCCGGTGGCGTGGTTGGCATCCTGCCGGATCAGCAGCCGCGTCAGGGCGATGGTGAGTTCGCGCCTTTCTTCGGCATCGACGCGCTGACCATGGTGCTGGTGCCGCGTCTGGCCGAGCGCACCGGTGCGACCGTGTTGTTTGCCTTTGCCGAGCGTCTGCCGCGTGGCGCTGGCTTCCGCATCCATGTGCAAACGGCCCCCGAGCAGATTGCCGATGTTGATCTGCGCGTGGCTTGCACGGCGTTGAACCGGGGGGTCGAGGACTGCGTACGTATCGCGCCGCTGCAATACCAGTGGAATTACAAGCGCTACTCGATCAGTCCGCCGGGGCAGAAGCGCAAGCTGTATGCGTCCGTTCCTGAAAGCGCAGCCTAGGCTCCAGAAAGACAAAAGCCGCCTTGCGGCGGCCTTTGCATGAATCAACGGCAGGCCGGGATCAGCTGCGTTTCATCGAGTTGAAGAACTCGTCGTTGGACTTGGTGTTCTTCATCTTGTCGAGCATGAACTCCATCGCCGCCAACTCGTCCATTGGGTGCAGCAGTTTCCGCAGGATCCAGATTTTCTGCAGCATGTCCGGCTCGATCAGCAACTCTTCGCGGCGTGTGCCCGAGCGGTTGATATCGATGGACGGATAGACGCGTTTCTCGGAGATGCGACGGCTCAAGTGCACTTCCATGTTGCCGGTGCCCTTGAACTCCTCGTAGATCACCTCGTCCATCTTCGAGCCGGTCTCGACCAGGGCGGTGGCGATGATGGTCAGCGAACCGCCTTCCTCAACATTGCGCGCCGCACCGAAAAAACGCTTCGGCCGCTGCAGTGCATTCGCATCGACACCACCGGTCAGGACCTTGCCCGACGATGGAATCACGGTGTTGTAGGCACGTGCGAGGCGGGTAATCGAATCCAGCAGGATAACCACATCCTTCTTGTGCTCGACGAGGCGCTTGGCCCGCTCAATGACCATCTCGGCCACCTGCACGTGACGCGTGGCCGGTTCGTCGAAGGTCGAGCTGATGACCTCGGCACGAACGCCGCGCTGCATCTCGGTGACTTCCTCGGGACGCTCATCAATCAGCAGGATGATCAGATGCACGTCCGGATGGTTGTGCACGATCGACTGCGCGATGTTCTGCAGCATCATCGTCTTGCCGGCTTTCGGCTGCGAAACGATCAGACCGCGCTGACCCTTGCCGATCGGTGCGACCAGATCGAGGATGCGCCCGGTGATGTCCTCGGTCGAACCGTTGCCGCGCTCAAGCCGGAAAGACTTGCGCGGAAACAGCGCGGTCAGGTTCTCGAACAGAGCCTTGTTCTTCGAGGCTTCCGGCGGCTCACCGTTGATGTGATCGACCTTGAGCAGGGCGAAGTAACGCTCGCCTTCTTTGGGAGGGCGGATGCGACCGGCGATGTAGTCGCCCGTACGCAGGTTGAAACGACGCGTCTGTGAAGGCGAAACATAAATGTCGTCGGGGCCGGCCAGATAGGACTGGTCCGGGCCGCGCAGGAAGCCGAAGCCATCCTGCAGGATCTCAAGCACGCCTTCGCCGTAGATGCCGCCGCCCGCTTTCGCATGCGCCTTCAGGATGTTGAAGATCATGTCCTGCTTGCGCGCGCGGGCCACACCTTCCTGGATGCCGAGTGATTCGGCCAGGGCGATCAGGTCGTAGGCATTCTTGCGCTTGAGCTCGTTGAGGTCGATCAGCGGGCCGGTTTCCTGGCTGGCGTCATAATCCTCGTCGTCGCGCGGCAGGCCCCGATGGGCAGGATTCTGCGGGCGGTTGCCAGGGGGGCGATTGCGATCACGGCGACCGCGCGGCCCCTGACGGTTCTGATTCTGGCCTTGGCCCTGACCTTGCTGCTGATTGCGGTTCTGCTGGTTGGGATGGCGCTGCTGATTCGGGTTGCCTCCTTCCTGGCCATTGCCGTCGCGCGCCTGGGGCGGGTTGCCGCCTTCTTGCGCATTGCCGTCCCCACCGCCATTGCCATCGGCGTTGGTGCTGGAGCTGGAGCTGGTGTTGCCATTGCCATCACCGCCAGACTCGCTGCCTGGATGGGAGCGCGCCTGGTTGCCGGAGGTTTCGATCTTGTTCACCGGTTCGCGGCGATTGCCGTCATCGGTCGGAGCAGCACTTTCCTGCCTTGGCGGCGCTGGCTCGCGCTGGCTGACGACAGCCGGCGCAGACTCGCCGGACGAGTCGGCAGAAGCGGCTTTGCTGTCGGCACGCGGTGCCCGAGGCGCACGTGGTGCACGCTTCGGGGCTGGGGGTGGGGCGCTGTCGCCACCTTTGGGATTTTCGGTATCAGACACGGACGGACCTCGTTGGGTGCCGTAAAAGGAAAGGGAATACAGGGGGGTGTCGCGGAAGGGGGAGCGGATGCGCTCCCTGTCACTGCGGCCTAACTTAGCACTGCATTGTGAGCGGAGTCTAGCTTTGGAGCAGGGAAACGAGAATGGGGAATAGGGAATTGGAAAAGCTGGCGCTCTGCTTCCCAACTCAATTCCGACTTGCCGTCGCGCCTGAAGTTACGAGACAGTCAAATCAGCACCAAGACTGGTTTCAAACCGATTCTCTATTCTCTATTCCCTATTCCAAGCCTTCAAGCTATCGCACTATCGATCATCTGGCTCAGCTGGGTTTTGCTGACGGCGCCGATCTGAGTGGCTTCGACCTTGCCGTTCTTGAAGATCATCAGGGTCGGGATGCCTCGAACGTTGTAGCTGCGCGGCGTCTTCTGGTTGTGGTCGATGTTGATCTTGGCGACCTTGAGACGGCCGCCATAGGTTTCGGCGAGTTCGTCAAGGATCGGCGCGATCATTTTGCACGGGCCGCACCATTCGGCCCAGAAGTCGACCAG
>JBDTCQ010000217.1:0-5504 GCA_039923515.1 Dokdonella sp. | reverse complement strand
GAAGTTGCTGATGCCGACACCGACCAATCGGTAGCGCGTTGAGTCCGGCAACTGCACGCGCTCGCGCAAAGCCAGCGCGAGTTCGGCGAGTTCTCCGGCCGACTCGGGCATTGTTGTTGGGGTCAGGCTGCGCGTAAGGATGCGGAACTCGCGAGTCTTCAGCTTCAGCACAATGGTCCGCCCCGCTCGCTCGACCTTCCGCGTCGACGCCCAAACCTTGACGCTCAGTTCGCGGATCATCGGTTCAAGCTCGGCCAATGGCACATCCTCGGCAAAGGTGTCTTCAGCCGAGATTGATTGCACCGGTCGGTCCGGCATCACCGGGTTCTCGTCGATGCCGAGACTGAGTTCATGCAGGCGTCGTCCGTAACGCCCGAATAGACTCTCCAGCTCGCGTACGTCGCGTGCGCGCAAATCGCCCACTGTGCGAATGCCGAGTGCGGCGAGCTTGCCATCCATGACCTTGCCGACACCGTGGATGCGTCCCACGGGCAGCGGTGTCAGGAAACCCTCCACCGCATCCGGCTTGATCACAAACAGGCCATCGGGCTTGTTCCAGTCCGACGCGATCTTCGCGAGGAACTTGTTCGGTGCAACACCGGCAGACGCGGTGAGTGATGTTTCCTGGCGGATCTGCGCGCGGATCATTTCCGCTACGGCTGTCGCCGATGGCAGATGACCGCGGTTCTCCGTCACGTCGAGATAAGCCTCGTCCAGTGATAGCGGTTCAACCAGAGCGGTGTGGCGCAGGAAGATCTCGCGCACCTGGCGCGAGACGGCACGGTAACGAATGAAATCGGGCGGCACGAACACCGCATCGGGACACAAGCGCTCCGCGCGCACGGCAGGCATCGCCGAGCGCACTCCAAACGGACGCGCCTCATAGGACGCCGCGACAACCACCGAGCGCGATCCACGCCACGCAACTACAACTGGCCGTCCACGCAGCGTCGGATCGTCGCGCTGCTCGACCGAGGCATAGAAGGCGTCCATGTCGACGTGGATGATCTTGCGCATTTGCATGAGAGCGCGACTGGGGAGTGGGGAGTCGGAACAAACAGCATAGCTGGCCCGAAGAGCCTGTCCCGGACCTGATCCGGGGGCACGCCGCAGAATGCGGCACGTTAAATGGGGCGCAGGCAATCCGGAATCATGGGAGCGGCTTCAGTCGTGATGCTCTCAATCCATTTTCATGGCCAGGTTTCCAGGAAGTCCAACGCTGGATCCCGCGTGCAGGATGAACCCCATGATCACTCAGGCATGGCAAATTTCCTACACACAGTCGCCGCGAAATCCTATCGTCATCATGCTTTCGGCAGTCCAGAATCGAAATGGCTTTCAGGGAGACTTGCCGTGATCAAGACCGTCGCTTCCGCGTTGACCCTGCTGCTCGCGCTGTTTTCATTGGGGCCTCCATCCGTCTCGGCGCAAACCCAAAGCGTCTTCAAATGCATCGATCGTGACGGCCGCGTCGCGTTTCAGGACAAACCCTGCGCTTCTGGTTTGCGAGAGCAGCAGGTTGTCCTGGCGCCGATCCCGCCGCCGATGCCCTCCCCGGACTATTCGCGAGCCAGCGCACAGGAACTCTCCCGCGAACGCAGAAACAAAGCGGCGGCACGCGAGAAAATCGTCTACTCCTACGAGTGTCGAACGCAAAGCGGCTCCTTGTTCTACCGACACAATCGCTGCCCGGCATCGATCGATCGTGGCGGCGCGATGGGCGCGCACCGCAGCACGACGCGCGAAGGAGTCAGCGCTTCGCGGATTCCCCGGCTGGATGCCTGTCGCGGCATGCGCTCTGTGGGCCGCGACGGGCGCGACTTCGACGAGGTACCGTCAACCTACGACCGCAACCTCGGTCGCGACCCCTGTCGCAAATATTGATCGATCGCCGATCCGACGAGGAGGGATCGGCGCTATATTCGCGAGCCCTTCAGATTGCCGGATCCGATACCGATGCGCCACTTGCCACGCCTCACCCTTGCCATGCTGCTCGTCAGCCTTTCCGCCTGTTCGAATCAGAGCCAACCTGCTGCGCCCTCCCCCGATGCTGCCACTGCCGCCAAGGCCCAAATGGAGGCCAGGGCTGAGCAGCACTATGCGATGTACGATCAGATGCTCAAGGCCGACAACGCCGAGCTCGCCCTGCCGCTGGGTGACGAGCTGCTCAAGATGTATCCGGACAGCGCTGCCGCTGCGCGCGTACGGCCGACCATCGAAGCCCTGCGCGAGAACGCCAGCAATGAAGGCGAATCACGCCGCATGTCGCGCTTGTGGAGCTACCAGATTGCGCCAATGGCGGGTGGCACGCAGAGTACGGCGACGATCTACAGCAACGAGGATCTCGGCGCGGAGAAAGTACGACTGGTGTTTCGTCGGCATACCGAATGGGGTCAGAGTGTGTTCCTCTACGGCAGCGAACCCGGTTTCAGTTGCGCGAAGAATTGTCGTGTGACGATGACCTTCGATGATGGCAAGCCGACCACGATGGAAGGCAGTATTCCCCCCACCGGCGAACCGGCCATCTTCATCGAGGAAGACAAGAAGTTCATCGCACAAGTCGGCAAGTCGAAAAAGGTCGCAATCGAAGTCACGGTCAAGGGCAAGCCGTCAACGACATTGCATTTCGATGTCGGCGGCTACGATGAGAAGAAATTCCAGCCATTGCCGAAGAAGAAGTAAGCGGCGAGCTAATTTTTTTCAAAAGAAAAAGCCACACCCGTCGAGGTGTGGCTTGTGTTTGCGCGTCAGTCTATGCGCTCAGTGGATTGCAGCGTTGATCAGTGCAGCGTCTTCTCGAAGCGTTTGATCTCCTCGTCGGCTTTCTCCTTGGCCCAGCCGTAGCGCTCCTGCAACTTGCCGGAGAGATACTGGTGATTACCATCGAGACGATTGACATCGTCGTCGGTGAGCTTGCCCCAGTGGGTTTTCAGGGAGCCTTTCAGTTGCTTCCATTTGCCCTGGATGATGTCCTGGTTCATGGTTCTACCTCATTGCTTTGGGGAGTGGTGCGACGATCGCCGGTGAAGCGTTCAGAGGCTGTCATTGCCGCGCTGCAAACACTATCCCTCCGTCTGGAAACATTTGCGTATGCGACGGTTACTGGCATGTTATCGGTTGGTCGCGATTCATTCACATGAATGCGGCCGAGTTCAAGTGGCACTATTTGAATGACGGCAATCGAATCAGCCGCTCACCGTGTCGAGAGCTTTCCGCCGCAAGTTGCGCCTGATTGTCGCGTGCTCGTCCTCGGCACAGCGCCGAGCGTGCACTCGCTCGCCGTACATCAGGCTTACGCACATCCACGAAACCTGTTCTGGCCAATGATGGGCGAAATGTTCGGGGCGGCGCCGGAACTTGCCTACGCCGAGCGCATCGCGCGCTTGCACGCGCGCGGAGTGGGCATCTGGGATGTGCTGCGGGTATGCCAGCGCAAGGGCAGCCTCGACAGTGCCATCATTCGTGACAGCGAGATCGCCAACGATATCCCCGACTTGCTGCGAAGGACTTCTTCGATCCGCACAATTGCATTGAACGGCGTGCGCGCCGGGCAGGCGTTTCGCCGACTGGTGTTGCCTCGCATTGAAGAGAGGCGTCAATCGAATCTGGTCCTGCTGGATTTACCCTCGAGCAGTCCGGCTCATGCCGCGATGTCGCGCGCAGAAAAGACGCATCGTTGGCGCATCCTGATCGACTTCAGCAACTGAACCGCTTCGTTCATAAAACGGTTGAATCGTGAGCCCCGGTTTCGTCGCGTTCAGCAAATCAGGGTGAGACTCCGCCCACCCCAACGAGAGGAGATTGAACATGACAGTGATCAAGACAGGTTTGGCCGCAACCGCGCTGGCACTGGCCATGGGCATCGTATCCGCGCCGCAGGCTCAGGCCGCCGAAGCGAATCTCGATTGCACGATGCGCTTCAGCCTGACCGGCTGGTCGGCGATCTACAAGCATGCTGAAGGCACCGGTGTGGTCACTTGCGAAAACGGCCAATCGATGCGCGTGAAGATTGAGGCCAAGGGCGCCGGTTTGACGGTAGGCAAGGCACATATCGATGACGGCAAGGGCGAGTTCACCGATGTGCACAAGATGAGTGACATCCTTGGCACCTATGCCCAGGGCGAAGCGACCGCCGCTGCCGGCAAGTCTGCCACCGCGCAGGTGCTGACCAAGGGCAATGTGTCGTTGGCACTCGCCGGTACCGGTGAAGGTGTCAATCTCGGCATCAGCTTTGGCGGTTTCACGATCAGCAAGGCCAAGTAACGCGGTAGCTATTGTTCCCTGAAGCCGCAGCATTCCGATGCTGCGGCTTTTTCATGCGCCATGACTTCCGAGCAGTACGCGTGAGCCTGTGCTGATGTACTGTCCGTTCTCCGTTGCTTCGGGAAGTGGCTGCATGAAAAAGCTTCGTTGGCTGGCTGTTCTGGCCCTGCTCGGTTACCTGATCATGGTACCGTTGCTGGCAATCGCTGTGCCGGCGACCGAACTGCCGCCTGGTTTGCAAATTCCAGACGCGGCGCGACCGGGTCCGGATTTCAATATCGACAAGGCCACCGAGGCCTACCTGAGCCTGCTCTCGCCCGAGCAGCGCGCACAGTCAGATGCCTATTTCGAGGGCGGCTACTGGTTGCAACTGTGGGGCCTGCTCTATGGGCTCGTCGTTGCGTGGATTCTGCTCGGCAGCGGACTCTCGCGAAAGATGCGTGATCTGGGTCGGCGTGTCAGCAAACGTCCTTGGCTGGTGACGATGATTTACGTCGTGCAATGGATTGTAATCGGCAGCTTGCTCGCACTTCCCCTGACTATCTACCAGGGCTATTTTCGAGAGCACGCCTATGGCCTTGCCACGCAGAGCTTTGGTGAATGGTCGGTCGATCAGATCAAAGGCCTGCTCATCAGTCTGATCATCATGCCTCCCGTGATCGCCTTGTTGTATTCAGCCGTGCGCAAGACGGGCGCACGCTGGTGGATCTGGGCCAGCGGCGGCGCATTCGCGCTGATCCTGTTTTTCATGATGATTGCGCCGGTGTTTCTCGATCCGGTGTTCAACAACTACAAGCCACTGCGGCAGGGCGAAGTGCGTGATCAGGTGCTGTCGCTGGCGCGCGCGAACATGATTCCGGACAACAACGTGGTCGAGTTCGATGCGTCGAAACAGACCACGCGGATCAGCGCAAATGTTTCGGGCTTTCTCGGCACGACGCGGGTTGCGCTCAATGACAACCTGCTCGATCGAACGTCAAAACCCGAAATCCTGGCCGTGCTCGGCCACGAGATGGGTCACTATGTTCTCAATCACGGTCTCCGACTGGTCATCTACATGACCCTGATCCTCGGCCTCGGATTCTGGGTGGTGCACCGACTGTTTGATCGGGCCCTGGTTCGCTGGGGGCCGCGCTTCGGACTCGAGGGTCGCGCCGATCCGGCCGCACTGCCGCTGGCCATTGCGATCCTTTCAGTATTCTTCTTCTTTGCCACGCCGCTGACGAATTCGATCACCCGGC
>JBDTCQ010000216.1:0-4594 GCA_039923515.1 Dokdonella sp. | reverse complement strand
ATCAGTTGCGCCATCTTGTTGTGGACGATGATGAAGATCCCGCGCAATGTAATGCTGATGGTTGGTTGGACCTTGTTTGGCTTCACGATTTATTTCCTGTACGGCTATCGACACAGCAAACTCGCTGCCCAATCGCGTCAGGGCGGCAAACGATGATTTTTTCTGGACGAAAATGCTTGTGTGTCGCTGACAATGGAATTTGACGGCGCGCCCTGGTAGATCTTTGGACCAGCGCTGACCACGCTGATCAACGTACCCATCCACGTAAATCAGCTCATCGCTGCATGCCTGCGTCCGGCACCGACGAATGCTGCCTTTTACCCTTGCCCTCCCCTGAAATCCGGAGCGCCCCATGCGCAATTCAATCCTCATCCCCATGTTGCTGATCTCGCTGACCAGCATTCATGTATCCGCCAAAAATGAACCTTCCGCCATGTCCAACGATGCCAAAAAACCTGCACCGGAGGCGTCTGCCGATCCGTACCTGTGGCTGGAAGATGTCAGCGCCGTGCGCTCACTGGATTGGGTGCGCAAGCAGAATGCGAAGAGCACGAAACAACTGGAGGGGAGCAAGGATTTCGCCAAGCTGCGCGACGACATCAAGGCGATCCTCGATTCCGACGACAAGATTGCCTTGGTCAACAAGATCGGCGATCGCTACTACAACTTCTGGCAGGACGCCGAACACACCCGTGGCATCTGGCGTCGGACCACGCTGGATGAATACCGCAAGGATTCGCCAACGTGGGAAACCGTGCTCGATATCGATGCCTTGAACAAGGCCGAAAACGAGAACTGGGTCTGGCATGGCGCGGAGTGCCTCAAGCCGGCCAACGAACGCTGTCTGATTGGCCTTTCACGCGGCGGCGCCGATGCCGACGTTACCCGTGAATTTGATATCGCAAAAAAAGAATGGATCAAGGATGGATTCTTCCGTCCCGAGGCCAAGGGCGATCTGCACTGGATCGACCAGGATCACGTCTACATCTCAACCGATTTTGGCGACGGAACCATGACCAGCTCCGGCTACGCGCGGCAGGTAAAGCGCTGGACGCGTGGCACGCCGATGAGCGAGGCGAAACTCGTGTTCGAAGTGGCCGCGAACGATCTGAGCGCGGGTGCCTCGCATGATTTCACGAAGGGCTTCGAGCGCGACTTCGTGATTCGCATCCCCGCCTTCTTCCGCAGTGAATTGTTTCTGCTCGATGACAAGGGCAAGCGCCACAAAATCGACGTACCGGAATCGGCCCAGCCCAATGTGCATCGGGAATGGCTGCTGGTCGAACTGCGCGAGCCGTGGAAAACCGGTGATCACGAATGGCCGGCCGGCAGCTTGATCGTCACCCGCTTTGACGATTTCATGGCCGGCAAGCGCGACTTCACGGCCTTGTTTACACCAACCGACACCACCGCCCTGTCCGGCTACGAGTGGACGCGCCATCACCTCGTACTCAATGTTCTGGACGATGTGAAGAACCGGCTGTCCGTGCTGACGCCGGGTGAAGGCGAGTGGAAGCATGAGGCGATGCCGGGCGCGCCCGAAATCGGCACGGTCAGCATCACTGCAGTCGATGACGAAACCTCCGACGAGGTGTTCATGACCGTCAGCGGCTACCTGACCCCGACCACGCTGTTTTACGGTGCTTTGACCGGCGAGAAGAACGCGCTCAAACACATGCCGGCGTTCTTTGATGCCAGCGGCTTCGAGGTCAGCCAAAACTTCGCCACCAGCAAGGATGGCACCCGTGTGCCCTACTTCATGGTCGCAAAAAGAGACCTGAAGCTGGATGGCAGCAATCCGACCTTGCAATACGGTTATGGCGGTTTCGAGGTCTCGCTGACGCCTTCCTACAGCGCCACGGTCGGTCGTGGCTGGCTCACTCAGGGCGGCGTGTATGTCGTCGCCAATATCCGTGGTGGCGGCGAATACGGCCCACGCTGGCACCAGGCCGCACTGAAGGAAAAGCGTTTGCGCGCCTACGAGGATTTCGCGGCCGTCTCCGAGGATCTGATCAAGCGCAAAGTCACCAGTCCGGCCCATCTCGGAATCCAGGGCGGCAGCAATGGCGGCCTGCTCATGGGCAACATGACCGTGCTCTATCCGCAGCTATACGGGGCCGTGGTCTGCCAGGTGCCCCTGCTCGACATGCACCGCTACAACAAGCTGCTGGCCGGCGCCTCGTGGATGGCCGAGTACGGCAATCCCGATACCGACGACTGGAAATTCATCCAGACCTTCTCGCCCTACCAGAACGTCAAGAAAGACGTCGACTACCCGCCCGTGCTGTTCACCACCTCGACCCGCGATGACCGCGTCCATCCCGGCCACGCGCGCAAGATGATGGCGAAGATGAGCGAACAGGGTCATAACGTGCTCTATTACGAAAACATCGAAGGCGGCCACGGAGGTGCGGCCGACAACGGCCAACGCGCGATGATGACCGCGCTGACCTTCGAATTCCTCAAGCAGAAGCTGTTTCCGAAGGTGGAAGCGAAGCGCTGACAAACATCACAGCACCGATTCACTCCAATCGCGCGCAACTTCCCATCGTGTGGATGTCTCGCCTTGAAATATGTTCTCCCCAAAAAATCTACTGGACAACAATCCCACCAATACCGAGCAGGTGATGCCGTTGCCATAGGCCTTTCGGCTCCTGACAACGATCACCTGACTTAATCCTCGGCGTCGGATTCGGCTTGCGGTTCGTCGGCTGACTGATCCTGATCCGCACCGGCAGCTTCAATCAACGCGGTTGGCAAGGATTTCTTCACCGGTGCGCCCATTTCGGCAAGGCTTTTCACTTGCAGGATCACGCTGCCCTTGCCGCCTTCGGTGAGACGGCGCACTACGCTTGCATGCGCGCTCTGGGCCTTGTGCAGTTGTGAGCCGAGCGCATCGAGCTCGTTGACCAGGATGACGAAGTTGTCATGCAGGTTGGCCGCACGCCGGGCAATCTCGATCGCGTTGTTGTTGCGGCTTTCGATACGCCACAGATAGGCAACCGTGCGCAGGGTCGCCAGCAAGGTGCTTGGGCTGACCAGCGAGATCTTGCGCTCCAGCGCGTAACTGTAGAGTCCGCCGTCGGCACGCACGGCCTCGATGAATGCGGCTTCGACCGGCACAAACAGAAGCACGAAATCCAGCGTACGCATGCCGGGAATATCGCTGTAGTTCTTGCCGGCGAGTCCATCGATATGCCGGCGCAATGAAAGCAGATGCTCGCGCAGTGCTGCCTGCCGCTCGCCTTCGTCTTCGAGCGAGACGGAACGCTCCCACGCGACCAGCGACACCTTGGCATCGATGATGACGTCCTTGTTCTCGGGCAGATGGACAATCACATCGGGCCGCTGTCGTGTACCGTCGGCGCCCTGGAAACTTTCCTGGGTGTCGTATTCGCGGCCCGCTTGCAGCCCGGAGGCTTCGAGCACGCGCTCAAGCACCATCTCACCCCAGGCACCCTGGGTGCGGCTTTCGCCCTTGAGCGCGCGGGTCAGGTTGACCGCATCCTGGCTGATCTGCTGATTGAGATCCTTGAGCGTGCGGATCTCCTGCACGAGCATGCCGCGTTCGCGCTGCTCGTTGGCGTGGGTCTGGGTGACCGACTCGCGGAATTCCTTGAGCTGCACCTTGAGCGGATCGAGCAGGCCACCGAGTTGTTCCGAGCTTTGTTCCTTGAAGCGCTCGGCCTTGGCATCGAGGATCTGGTTGGCCAGATTCTGGAAAGATTCACGCAGGCGCTGCTCGGCCTGATCGAGCAAGGCCAACTTCTCACGGGCAGCCTCGGCCTGCTCGTGGGAACTGGCTTTCAGCGAGGCGTGCAGGCCGGTCAGGGCCAGATGTTCGCGGAGCGTCCCGTCGTGGCGGGATTGCAGATCGGCCAACTGACGGCCCAGCGATTCGACTTCGGCCTTGCGCTCGGCGGCTTGGGCACCCAGCGCATGAAGTCGCCCTTCCAGCGTCCTGTGTTCAAGGCTCAGTGCCACGAACTGACGCTTCAACTCCACACTTTGACGCTCGAAGCTATCGCGCTGCTCGCGCAAGGTCGAGATTTCCGGCTCACGCGCGGACACGGCGTGGAATGCGGCATCTTTCGCCCAACGCTTGCCAAGCCAGGCGAATGCCAGTGAGCCAAGCAGAAGACCCGCAACAAGCGCACCGATCAGGATCAAGATGGAGTATTCGGACACGGTCACTTTCATCGCAGCAGATTGATCCGGGGATCATCGCAGACCGCAGTCGCAAAGCGCGAGAACCATCCAAAACGAATCATCGAGGCCACTGGAAATCCCATCCCATTTGCACGTGCCGGCGGCCCTGCGACCAAGCGCTCGGCGCCAATCCGCTTGTTGTCGACTACAATCGCGTTTTTGCTCGTCGTTCCAGGCAGCTTCATTGCCTGGTCCGCGATGAAACTCTGGCTGCTGATGATTTCGAGCGAACGCCCCCCCCCGATTCCGTTGCTGCAGGCTGAGGGTCTGGCCTATGCGCGCAATGACGAGCCCGTGTTCGGCCCGCTCGATTTCACCCTGAACGCGGGCGAAGTTGTGCTGATCGAGGGTGACAACGGCTCGGGCAAGACCACCTTGCTGAAAG
>JBDTCQ010000215.1:0-5352 GCA_039923515.1 Dokdonella sp. | reverse complement strand
GCACGGGCGACTTGCCGCACTTGATCCTGAAACGGCGGCGCGCCTCAACGTGAATGACGTGCAGCGCGTCCAGCGTGCGCTCGAAGTGATCGAGCTGAGTGGCATGCCCTTGTCCGCGCTGCACGCTGACGCACGGCCGCGTTTTCCCTACCACCTGCTCAAGCTGGCCTTGTTGCCGGAAGATCGGACACTCCTGCGTGCGCGCATCGCGGATCGTTTCGACGCCATGCTCGGCGCGGGCCTGATCGCGGAGCTGCGGCGCTTGCGGGCGCGGGCGGACTGGGCGGAAGACCTGCCATCGATGCGCGCGGTTGGCTACCGGCAAGGCTGGCCCCATTTGCAAGGTGCTTGCAGCCTTGAAGAATTCCGCTTGAATGCGATCGATGCGACGCGCCAGTTGGCCAAGCGCCAGATCACCTGGCTGCGCTCCGAATTGGATGCCTGGCTGTTCGACCCCGATGACGAATCGGTCGCCGATCGGGTGCTGGCAGCAGTCGCGGACTTCCTGGATCGCTGAGACCGTGGCGGGATTGGCGTTTTATTCGTCCAATCATTGGTTTAAGATCGCAGTCACTACCGGGACACCCATGGATCGGACGGATTGACCGTCCGGCCCTTGTGCAGTTGCAGGGTGTTTTTTTTCCGGCTTGGGGCGTGTCACTGGAGAATAATAATGTCCAAAGGACAATCGTTGCAGGATCCTTTCCTCAATGCACTGCGGCGTGAGCGCGTGCCGGTATCGATCTATCTGGTCAATGGCATCAAATTGCAGGGCACGGTCGAGTCGTTCGACCAGTTTGTCGTCCTGTTGCGCAATACGGTCAGCCAGATGGTCTACAAGCATGCCATTTCAACCGTAGTACCGAGCCGCAATGTGCGCATAACCGGGCCGGATGACGCCGTCCTCGGCGACACCCACGAATCCGAGTAAATCGAACTGTTTGATCGATCAAAAAAAGGTGAGCGTGCTCTGCTGCTGCAGGCGCAGGCTCCGGGGCAGCATGATCCGGCCTTGTTGGAGGAGTTTGCGGAGCTGGCACGCTCGGCGGGCGCGACCGTGGTCGGCACCCTCGCCGCGCGTCTCGAGCGGCCGAATCCGCGCTATTTCGTCGGTACGGGAAAGGCCGATGAACTCACGGCGCACCGGATTGCACTCGATGCCGACCTGATCCTGGTCAACCATGCCTTGTCTCCTGTGCAGGAGCGCAATCTTGAAAAGCTGACCGAGTGTCGTGTCGTCGATCGCACCGGACTGATCCTCGACATCTTTGCCCAGCGTGCGCGTTCGCACGAGGGCAAGCTGCAGGTTGAACTGGCCCAGCTCAAGCACATGTCAACCCGCCTTGTGCGCGGCTGGAGCCATCTGGAACGCCAGCGCGGTGGCGCGATCGGCCTGCGTGGCCCCGGCGAAACCCAGCTCGAGATGGACCGCCGCCTGCTTGCCGATCGCGTCAAGCAATTGCAGAAGCGCCTCGACAAGGTCGAAGTCCAGCGCACCCAGGCGCGCCGCTCGCGCGAGCGCAGCGCGGTGCCCGTGGTTGCTCTCATTGGCTACACGAATGCCGGCAAGTCGACCCTTTTCAATGCGATGACCGGAGCCGGCGTGTACGTGGCCGATCAGCTTTTTGCCACGCTTGACCCGACCTTGCGCCGCATTGATGGGCTCGCTTGCGGCCCGATCGTGTTGGCCGACACGGTTGGGTTTATTCGCGATCTCCCGCATGACCTGGTTGCCGCGTTCCGCTCGACCCTGGCCGAAGCACGGGATGCCGATCTGCTCCTGCACGTGATCGACGCCTCGGATCCGGAGCGCGACACGCGTGTGGCCGATGTCGAAGGCGTGCTCGCCGAGATCGACGCCAGTGATTTGCCCCAGGTGCTCGTTTACAACAAGATCGATCGCTTGGATTCCACGGTGCCGCGTGTTGAGCAATTCGATCGCGACGGCCCCTTGCGCGTTTGGACTTCGGCTCGCGACGGCGTGGGTATCGACTCGTTGCTGGCGGCGATTGGCCAAGCCCTGTCCAGTGATCGCATCCATCAGGTGCTTGAGCTGCCGGCTGCCTCGGGCCGTCTGCGCGCACGCCTGCATGAACTCGGCCTGGTCGCTTCCGAACAGCCCGGAGAGGAAGGCTGGCGCATCGAGATCGACGCTCCTCGCGCCCTGATCGAACCCTTGTTCGGCATGCAGGGCGGACAGGGTCAGTGGTTGAAAGCGGCCTTGCTTGCCCCGACTGATGGGGCTACCTACAATCGAATCGATGATCCACAACCTTGAAGTGCCAGCGTGGCAGTCCCGCCACGGCTTTTCTTTGAAGCAGGTGCTCGGCAAATCCCTCCCGCCTTTCGCGTATTCCCCCGGGAATGCGCTTGTGGCTGGCGCGAGGATGTTCAGACAGGAATAGTGCAATGGCTTGGAATGAACCCGGTGGCGGCAAACAGCGCGATCCGTGGCGCGACAACAAGGACGGCGGCGGCAAGAACGACCTGGAAGACGCAATCAATCGCGCCAAGGAAATGTTCGGCCGCCTGTTTGGCGGCGGTGGAGGCAAAGGAAACGGCAGCGGCAGCGGCTCGGGCAGCAACCGGGGCAGCGGCAGCGGAGCCGTGATGGCGGTCATCGGCCTGCTGATCGCGTGGGTGTTGTTCGACTCTTTCGCCCAGATCGATGCGCAGCAACAAGGCGTCGTACTGCGTTTTGGCGAGTACTCGCGGACGATGCCGCCTGGTTTCAACTTGAAGTGGCCGCGCCCGGTCGAGTCCGTGACCAAGGTCGATGCGACCCAGATCCGCGCTGTCTCCGACACCGTGCGCATGCTCACGCGTGACGAGAATATCGTCCAGGTCGAGTTCAACGTGCAGTATCTGGTCGATGATCCGACCTTGTTCCTGTATTCGACGCGCGACCCCGATGAAACACTCAAGCAAGCCGCAGAGAGCGCCGTGCGCGAAGTTATTGGCACCAGCGTGCTCGACGCGATCATGCCGGATCAGAGGGTCGAACCGAAAGACGGCGCTGCACCGGCCGCCAATCCGAGCGCCGAGCTCGCCCTGCAGTCGAAGAAAGTTGTGCAACAGACCCTCGAGCGCTACAACGCAGGTCTGCTCGTGACCGAACTCAACTTCCAGAACGTGCGTCCGCCGCAAGAGGTCAAGGAATCATTCGATGATGCGATCAGCGCGCGTGAGGATCGCCAGCGTGCGAGCAATATTGCCGATGCCTATGCCAAGCGCGTGGTTCCTGAAGCACGCGGTGAAGCCGCGCGCATCCTTGCCGAAGCCAAGGGCTACAAAGCCGAGCGCATCGCCAAGGCCCAAGGTGACGCCGAGCGCTTCAACTTGATTGCCAGCGAATACCGCGCGGCACCTGAAGTCACGCGCAAGCGCCTCTACATCGAAACCATGCAAGACGTTGTCAGCGGTACGCCGAAGGTGATCGACTTCACCGGCGGCAGGAACCTGTTGCAGATTCCTGTTCCGGAGCAAGCGGCACCCGCCGCTTTGCCGGCGACCACCGCAGCGGCGGCCACTTCAACCGAACCGAGCAAGGGGAGGAACTGACATGCGCTCAATCATCAGCATTGTCATCGCCGCGATCGTCTTGCTTGCGATCAACAGCGTGTTCATCGTGTCCGAAGGACAGACTGCAATCCTGCTGCAATTCGGGCGCATCACCGAAGCGGGTTTCAAGCCTGGCCTGCATTTCAAGCTGCCACTGGTGCAACAGGCCCTGCGCTTCGATCGGCGCTTGCAAACGCTCGATGCCGCCGCGGAACGCTATCTGACCTCGGAGAAGAAGGACGTCAGCGTTGACTTCGTGGTCAAGTGGAAGATCTCTGATTCATCGAAGTTCTACACCGCCGTGGCTGGCGATCAGGATCGTGCCCAGCAGCGGTTGGCCCCGATCGTCAAGGACGGCATGCGTACCGCGATCAACTCGCGCACGCTGAAAGAGGTCGTCTCAAGTGCGCGTTCCGATCTGACCGATTCACTTGTGCTGACCGCGAACAAGGCGGCAATGAACCTCGGTATCGATATCGTTGACGTGCGCATCAAGCGCGTCGATCTGCCCGAGGAAAGCTCGGTATTGCGCTCGGTGTATGAGCGCATGCGCTCGGAGCGAAAGCAGGTGGCCGATGCGTTGCGAGCGGAAGGTAACGAGGCCGCCGAACGGATCCGTTCTGATGCCGACCGTCAGGTCCAGGTGATCAAGGCCGAAGCCTATCGCGAAGCGCAGACTGGGCGCGGCGAAGGTGATGCGGAAGCAGCCAAGATCTATGCGTCATCCTATGGCAAGGATGCCGAGTTCTATGCATTTTATCGGAGTCTCGAAGCCTACCGGGAAGCCTTCAAGCCATCCAATGGGGTGCTCGTGCTTGATCCAAAATCGGAATTCCTGCATTACCTGCAAGACAGCAAGTAGGTTCCGATGCCGATCGAGCTGGCAGCAGCACTCTGCCTGGTGCTGGTCATCGAGGGGCTGATCCTGTTTGCCGCACCGGGCGCATGGAAGCGCATGGCCGAGAGACTGCAGCAGATCGACGAGCGCAGCTTGCGTATTGTCGGCGCCGCCATGGTGGTGATCGGCTTGGTTGCGTTGAAGGTGGTGCATTGAAGGCCGGGATGACCAGCCATTCGGCTGTTAAAAGCCGGGATTTGGGATTTGGGTTCGATAAAGCAGGCTTCACCGAGATCCGCTTCGTCAATCTCTCATCCCCATTCCCTATTGCTGATATCGCCCCACGACGGGGCTCGACAACGAAAAAGAGAATGACATGGGTAAATCGGTAGTAATTCTGGGCGCGCAATGGGGTGATGAAGGCAGGGGCAAGATTGTCGATCTGCTCACCGAGCGGGTCGGCATCGTGGCGCGCTTTCAGGGTGGTCACAACGCAGGGCACACACTGGTCATCAACGGCAAGAAGACCGTACTTCATCTGATCCCGTCGGGCATCCTGCGTGATGGCGTGCAATGCCTGATTGGCAACGGCGTCGTGCTGTCTCCCGCCGCTTTGCGCAAGGAGATCAGCGAGCTTGAAGCCGAAGGTGTCGAGGTACGTTCGCGCCTCAAGATCAGCCCGGCTACGCCACTGATCATGCCGTACCACATCGCCGTCGATCAGGCCCGCGAAAAAGCTTCCGGCGCCAAAGCCATTGGCACGACCGGGCGCGGCCTCGGTCCGGCTTACGAGGACAAGGTCGCCCGGCGCAGCATCCGCGTTGCCGACCTGATGTATCCGTCGGAATTGCCGGAGAAGGTGCGCACGGCCGTCGACTACCACAACTTCATCCTGACCCAATGGCTGAAGGCTGACGGTGTCGACTATCAGAAGGTGCTCGACGAGGCACTCG
>JBDTCQ010000214.1:0-6573 GCA_039923515.1 Dokdonella sp. | reverse complement strand
TTGAGCCGATCAAGCGCAATATCTATGCCGGCTCGATCGGCTATATCGGCTGGTGGGGCGACACCGACATGGCCATCGCGATCCGCACCGCCGTGATCCAGGACGGCCGCCTGCATGTGCAAGCAGGTGCCGGCATCGTTTACGACTCCGACCCCGCCGCCGAATGGGCCGAGACGATGAACAAGGGCCGGGCGTTGTTTCGTGCCGTGGCAAGGGCGGCCACGGGGCTCTGAGTGGAGCGGTGAGCAGTGAGCGGGAAAGGCACTTCCCGCCATTAACGCGTGAGTCGGAATGTGTTTTGCGTTCTTAATCAAGGGCATCGCGACTGAAGTCGCTCCCACGAAAGCTAGGCGGCTCGCCTGAACCGCCTTTCCTGCTCACCACTCACCGATTCCCGCTATCCAACATCAAGTTGAAATCGCGAGTCTCTCGCCCTTGTAGATAGTCGCGGTGATGAAATATACGATCACTGCGGCGATCGCCGTGCATACAAAACACAGCGCAATTTCAGCGCTGGTTACGATCTCTCCGCGCATCAGCCGCGTGATTGTGACTTGTTGGCCGACCAAGGGTACGGCGTACATCCAGGTTTCGGTCTTGAACGGGAAAATCGACATCATCATGGTTGGTATCGCCGGCACAAACATCAGTAGTGACAGATAGGTCTGCGCTTCGCGAAAGGTCTTGGCAAACGCTGCGGCGAGGGTCTGCAGGGAAGCGATCAGGAACACCAGTGGCAGCATCGTGACGACGGTCAGCAGGGCAAAGCGTGGGCCGATTGACAAGGTCATACCGAGCTTCTCGGTCGGCATGAACTGGCCGGCGAAGGAGAAAGCGATGATGCTGAGCAATAGAGAGGTCAGCGCGAATGCGCCCGTGGCGCCGAGTTTGCCGAGCAGGATCCTTGAGCGCGCAACCGGGTTGGCGAACAACGGCTCCAGCGATTGCCGCTCGCGCTCGCCAGCGGTGGTGTCGATGGCCAGGGCCATGCCGCCGATGAAAGCACCGAGGATGAAAAAATATGGCAACATCGAGAACATCATGCCGCCGCGCGCCTGGGCGGTGGATTGGTCGCGGTCAGCCGAGATCAATGGTCGTGTGATGGTCGGCGAGATACCGCGAGCGACCAGGCGCAAGCTGGCCGTGCGCTGCGCGTAGGCATCGATAATCCCGCGCAGGCGATCGACCGAGCCCTGCGCGTCGCGCTGCGATTGATCAAAGATCAGTTCGACCTGCGCTGGTTCGCCCTTGTTCCACGCTTCGCCATAGCTTGGCGGAATGCGCAGGACCAGATCAGCATCCTGGTCGCGCACGGCTTGCTCGGGATTGGCGATCGCGGCCTTGATGATGACGCCGTTTTGCTTGAGTGCATCGATCAGGTTCGGTGCGTTTTCGGCACCGATGACTGGGACCGGCAGCGGCTTCTCAGCCTTGTCCAGCTCGCGCGAGACGATGCCGTTGATCATCAGCACGAAGATCAGCGGCGCCATTAACGGGCCGGTCAGCAACGTATTGAGCACCGTGCGGCGATCGCGCATGTTCTCGCGCACTTCTTTCAGGAAAACAGTGATGATGGTTTTCATGCGGCGAGTCCTTCTGCGGAGCCGATAACCTTGACGAAGGCATCTTCGAGATTGGAGGTGCCAGCCTGCTCGCGCAGCTGGTCGGGCGAGGCATCGGCAACGACGTGACCGTGGGCAATGACGACAATGCGATCACACAGCGCACCGACCTCTTGCATGATGTGGCTGGAGAACAGCACGCAACGTCCTTCCGCTTTCAGATGCCGGAGAAAGTCACGCATCGCTCGGGTAGCCATCACGTCGAGGCCGTTGGTCGGCTCGTCGAGGATGCAGTTCCTCGGATCGTGGATCAGGGCGCGGGCGATCGCTGTCTTGACGCGCTGGCCTTGCGAGAAGCCTTCGGTGCGGCGATCGATGATGTCGCGCATCTCCAGCGCATCGATCAGCATCTCGCGGCGCTCGTGCATCCGCTGTGTTTCGATGCCGTGCAGCCGCGCGAAATAATCGATGTTCTCACGCGCGGTCAACCGCTTGTACAAGCCGC
Source organism: Dokdonella sp. (assembly GCA_039923515.1). Taxonomy (GTDB): domain Bacteria; phylum Pseudomonadota; class Gammaproteobacteria; order Xanthomonadales; family Rhodanobacteraceae; genus Dokdonella. Next base: position 4,506 of record JBDTCQ010000214.1, on the reverse strand, counting down.
GCGCATCCGGGAGTACGCCAAGCCGCTTGCGCACGGCGATCGGATCAACGGCCGCGTCGATGCCATCGACGAGCACCTGTCCGCTGTCGGGTTTCATCAAGGTGTAAAGCATGCGCAAGGTGGTTGTCTTGCCGGCGCCGTTGGGGCCGAGCAGACCGGTGATCTCGCCATCACGCGCCGTGAAGGAAACGCCATCGACCGCTTTCACCTCGCCGAACGCCTTGTTCAAATCTTTCAGTTCGATCATGGCGCGGCTCCGTTGAAATCGATGAAGTGGGGAATCGGTCCCAGCTCATCGACGCACGCTGCGTCGAGTGTCTTTGGAGCGAGGGTGTCCATGAACTTGCTGACCAGCTTTGGCATGCAGCCGCGGCCAATGATGTTGTGGCCCTGACCCTTGGCGACGATCAGCTTGGCGTTGTCGAGATGCTGGATGACCTGCTCGCCATAGCGTGGCGGTGTAACCGGATCGAGCTCGCCTTCGAGAACGAGGATCGGCGTTCCACCCGTCGCCGGCTCGTTGAAGTCGGCCGGTCGCGTTCCATGTGGCCAGATCGCGCACTGCGCCTGCAGCACCTCGATCAGGCGATTGCCGAGCAAGGTATCGGCATCGGCCGGCTTGCCCTGCAGTCGATCGGCATCCTCGGCGCAGATCACCGAGAGTTGCAGGCCGCTGCCCACCAATGCATCGATGCCCTGACTGAGTACGTCGATCTGCCCAAGCAACGGCGCGTCGTTGCCGCTCAGCGATTGCTGGATCGTGTGCGGGATCAGTGCGGCGGTTTCCGGCGAATAGGCGAACATGCGTACCAGGCCGACCATCGAGTCGCCGTTGAGTGTTTCAGTCTTCTGCTCGAAGTTGACCGGGTCGGCATAGCTGACCTTGCGTGGCGTGTCGTTGAGCCGCGTGCGCAGCTCAATCAGGCGCGCGTACGGATCCGGAAACGCCTTGGCGCAAGCGGGTTGCCTTGCACAATTGGCGAATTGCGCCTTGAGTGCATCGTCAAGGTCACGCGCAAATTCGCCGCCGAGGACAAGTTCATTGGGAGCGACGCTGTCGAGGACAATGCTGCGTACACCTTCGGGATGACGCTTGAGGTATTGCTGGGCCAAGCGCGTGCCATAGGAAACACCGACCAGATCGAATTTCGGTGCGCCGAGTGCCTGGCGCAGGGCTTCAAGATCCTCGACCGCATCGGTGGTCGTATAAAAGCGGGCGTCCGCGTGAGTGGATATTTCTTCCAGGCATTGGCGCGTTGATGCTTTGGTGCGTTCGAGATCAAAGGGCAAGGCATCTTCGTCCTTTTCCTGCTTGCACTTGAGCGAGTTGGAGGCGCCAGTGCCACGTTGGTCGAGGAGGAGGACATGCCGGCGCTTGCTTGCCGGGCCGAGCGAGGCAGCCATCTGTGGCCAGGTATCGACTGCTGACTGACCGGGCCCACCGGCCAGATAGACGATGAAGTCGTCGTTGGCGGCCTGGGCACTCGGGATCAGGGCGAACTTGAGATCCAGCTTGCGGCCATCCTTGTCGGCGCGGTTCTCGGGGACCTGGAACGGCGAGCACCAAGCCCTGGTGGTGGCTGCCGAATGCTCGCGCTTCAGCTCGCACGAGGTGAAATCCAGCGTGCCAAAACGGAAGGATTTCGTATTGGCGGCAATCCGGTATTGGCCGCTCGCATTTTCTTTGGTACCGGCAGGATCGGGTTTGTCGCGGAATTTCGAATAGCCAAAGGCCGTCACCGCAAGCAACGCTGCGATGCCAATCTTCATGTTCTTTTTCATGGAAGCCTCTCGGGTGCAGATATTTTGTTGTGTATCTCAGCGGCTGAGGCCGAGTTGCTGACTCAACCCCAAAAGCGATAGCGCAAGCGAACCCAGAAATGCGCGCCAAGCCCACAAACGCACATGACCATGGCGGCAACTGACAGCGGGATTTTCAGTCCGCCAAATGAATCGAGAAAGGTCAGCATCAAGACCACGCCCAGCGACACCAGGAAGGCAATTGTCATTGCTTCAACTTCGATGCGCTGACGTAATTCGTCGCGTCGGCGCAGGCGACGAACCTCGGTATAGGCCATCCACACAATCGATGGCAGTGGAATCATCGCGACGATAATGCGCAGCACACCCGGATCCATGCGCTTGCCCACGACACCGGCAACAATCACGCTGGCGACAAGGAATAGCGTCGGTGGGCCGACGTCGATCATGTAGCGCTTCCATCGATTCATGGCTCGATCTCAGGCGTCTGGAGTAAAGATGGTTTCAATCGACTCGCCAAACAGGCGGGCGATGGAAAAGGCGAGTGGCAGGCTCGGATCATATTTGCCGGTTTCGATGGCGTTGACGGTTTGGCGAGAAACATCAAGGCGATCGGCCAACTCGGCTTGCGACCAGCCGTTGTTGCCGCGCAACTCGCGCAGCCGGTTGTTCACTGGTAGCGCCGCTGGGCGTGGAATCGGGCCAATCCGTAGACGATCCACTGCGCCGGAAACACCCAGACCAGCGCCTCGCGAGCACTGAAATCAATAACCCCGGAAAGCAACAACAAGCTCAAGGTCAGGCAGCCCATTCCGACCAGGACGGCTGAAGTGGCCAGCGCCTCGACATCAATGCGCCGTTGCAGCTCGTCGCCGGCGTGTACCAGATTGACCACCGCGCGCACAGCAAGGCCGATGGGAACCAGCGGCAGCAGACTGACCAGCGCGCGCAACGCCACAGGTGCATCGAGTAAAGCGTGGCTGAGCAGCCAGACGCAGCCCGAGGTGATGACGAGATAGGCGAGTGCCGCGATAAAGCATGCGCCGAGCCCGCGCCGTTTCGCTGTCGCGTTCATCGCGAGCTCCCCTGCGCTTGCGCAGCAAGCGGTGATTTAACCTTGACGGTGATCATGAGCGTGCATAGCGGCGCGCGGCAGCCACCCGCGCAAGACCGAATGTCCCGGCAAGTGCCGGAAACACCCAAAGCAGGATGGAACCATCGAGATCGATCACTTTCGCCGCAACCAGGAATCCGACCAGGATGCTGACGACGCCGACAATGCCGGCCGCGATTGCCAGTGCTTCCAGGTGCAGGCGCTGCATCATTTCATCAGAGCCGAGGATATTGCGGATGATCGCCCGCACTGCGAACAGGATCGGGATCACCGGTGCCAGCGCGATCAGCGCGCGGAGCATGCGGTCGTCGGTCGTTCGCACCAACGGCCAGACGGTCAGCATGACCACGGTGTAGGCGGCCATCGCTGGGAGGAACTCTCGCATATAGCGTTTTTCGACGTTGCGCACGGGAAATCTAGTGTCAAGTAACCTTGACATAGCCTAACGGCAGGAATCCGTGCGTGTCAAGCGACCTTTACATCGCATTTGACCCGACTATCTCGCGGAAACGTACTTTTCGCGGCGGAGTTGCGACACCATGAAACCCGCGTCCTTGAGCAGGGCGAAGCTCTGGTCGACCATGTCGGGATTGCCGCACAGGTAGAACACGTCGTTCGCAGGATCGGGCTTGAGTGCCTCGATGGCGACCTGGACGCGACCGGGGTAGTCGCCCTCGCGCGGCACGGCGCGGGGCTCGCGACTGAAACACGGATGGTAGCGAAACCCGGGCGTGGCTTCGGCAAATGCGGCGAATTCGTCGCCGTAAAGCAGATCAGCTTCGTTGCGGGCACCCTGGATCAGCTCGAAGTGGCAAGCGCGCGTTTCGATCAATCTCCGGATCAACGGCAGCATCGCGCGATAGGGCGTAATGCCGGTACCGGTGCCGACCAGCAGATAGCGTAAGTTGGTATCGCCATTCAACAGACAAAAGCGCCCATACGGTCCGCTCGCATCCAGCGTGCTGCCAACCGCGAGTCCGCCGAGCAACTCGGTCGCTGAACCGCCATCGACATAGGACACCGCGATCTCGATCTGCCCTATCGGAGTCGAATCGCCCGAGCCCAGCGTGGCAACCGAATAGCTGCGCTTGGTTGCCTGGCCATCGGCATAGGTGAAATGGACCTGGATGAACTGTCCCGGGATAAACGCGAAAGGCTGATCATCGGCGCGCTCAAACACCATGTGGCGCACAGCCGGAGCAATCATGCGTGCGGAGACGAGACGAAGCGGAAACTGGATGATGGCCAAGGCGAGAACGGTCGTTGCAAGTAGCCCGCTATACTATCAGCCTCTCCCGAATGCATCGCGTTGCCCATGTCCATGAGCCAGACTCCCGCGCTCGAAATCCTTGACCTGCGCAAGATCTACGCCGGTGGCGTCGAGGCGCTCAAGGGCGTTTCACTGGACGTGCAGCCCGGCGATTTCTTCGCCTTGCTTGGACCGAACGGCGCCGGCAAATCAACCCTGATCGGCATCGTCAGCTCGCTGGTCAATGCCAGCTCCGGCTCGGTCAAGGTGTTCGGCATCGACATCGCCAAGGATCGCGAAGCCGCAATGCGTCTGCTGGGGCTCGTGCCTCAGGAAGTCAATTTCAACTTTTTCGAGAAGCCGTTCGAGATCCTCTGCAACT
>JBDTCQ010000213.1:0-4697 GCA_039923515.1 Dokdonella sp. | reverse complement strand
TCGACCCTCGTTCGAGAAGGAGTTTGCGCATTGGCAGGCGTTGCATGCTGGTGGCCGGGTCGCCTTGGCATTGCAGCAGTTGCAGGAAGCGGTCGCCGAACGATTTCTATCTGCGGCAAAACCCAGTGCGCACGGGCTGGCTTCGATGCAGCGATGCGCGGATGCCTGCGGCGCTGATCCTGCTCACGTCGATGTCCCTGCACTCACTGCATTGAGCCGAAGTGCCATCGATGGGGCCCTGTTGAAGAAGGCGGAGAAGGCGGGATGGAACCCGGCCGGCTCACTCGCCGAGGTTGCTGCCTGTGTCGAGGCGATGCAAGCGGCCCATCACGAACTCGGTGCCGCATTGCTTGCGCGCTTCACCAGCGCGGCGATCGGCTTTGTGCGCACCGGTCTCGCTGTTCGTCGCGAGCGCACGCGTCGATTCGGCTTTGATGACTTGATTGGTCAGTTGCACGAACGCCTGCACGGCGAGACCGGCGCGCGTCTGGCCCGCAGCATTGCTCACGACATTCCGGCGCTCCTGGTTGACGAGTTTCAGGATACCGATCCACTGCAATACGCGATCCTGCATTGCATCCACGCGGCCCGCGCCGATGCGGTGCTGCTGCTGATTGGTGATCCAAAGCAGGCCATCTATCGTTTCCGTGGCGGCGACATCCACACCTATCACGCGGCGGCACGCGATGCCGGTAAAAATCGGCACACCTTGCGCGAGAACTGGCGTTCGGATGCGGGGCTGATTGCGGCGGCCAACAGTATTTTCGAAGGCGTCACCCATCCGTTTCTGGTCGACTTCATCCCGTTCGAACCTGCGCTATTCCCGGACAGCAAGGGCAAGTCCGCACATTGGCTGGCGAGTGATGCGCCGTTGACCGTGTGGCGCTTGCCGGATCGTATCGAGAACGACAAGCGCAAGCCGTGGACGACAGGGACATTTGCCGAGCGCATCCTGGTCGAGGTCGCTTCCGAGATTCGTGGAATCCTCACCACGGCGCGTGCGAAGAGCGTCGAGGTTCCGAGCATCGCCGTGCTCGTGCAAAGCAACCGTCAGGCCGAACAAGCCGCACGCCAGCTCGCTCAATGGAATATCGCCTGCGATTATCTGAGTGCGGCGAGTGTCTACGCAAGCAATGAGGCCGTCGAGATCGAGCGGTTGCTGGCTGCGCTTGATGCACCGGCCGATTCGGCGCGCGTGCGTGCCGCACTGGCGACAGAACTGCTTGGCTTTGATCTGCAGGATTTGCTTGCAGCGCGTGATGATCTTGGCCGTTGGGAAACCCAGCTCGCGCAGATCGCCAGCTTGCGTCAGCGCTGGCTTGATGCCGGTGCCTACGCGACGATTGCGCATTGCGTGCAACAGGCCGCGGAGCGGCTGTTGCCGCGCTGGGATGGCCGTCGTCGTGTCACCAATCTGTTGCATCTCGCCGAACTGCTGCAACACGAATCGGCACGACGCTCGACGCCGGCCGAGTTGCTGCACTGGCTGGGTCAGCGCCGCATCGAAGCCGATGAAGGTCGCGGTGCCGGCAATGCCGAACAACTGCGACCAGCCGATGATCCCGGCGCGGTGCAGGTGCTGACCGTGCATCGCAGCAAGGGCTTGCAGTACGACGTGGTCTTCGCGCCATTTGCGATGGGCACGTTCTGGAAGTCGCTGGAAAATCGTGAGGATGCGGATGAGGCGGTGGCCTGGCATCTTGGTGATGAGTTGCGCATCGATATCGGTGGCCCGGAGTGGAAGTCGCATGCGCTGGCCCAGCGCGATGAGCAGTTTGCTGAAAGCCTGCGTCTGGCCTATGTCGCCATCACGCGGGCGCGCCATCGCGTCTGGCTGGCGTGGACCTGGGCAAATACCGGCAAGACCAGCACCAGCGTGACCGGCCCGTTTGCCTGGCTGTGGTTTCGGGACGATGCAATCAAACAGCCCGATCAACTCGCCCAGCTCAAGGACCAACCCGAGCAGATCGACAAGGGCTTCAATGCCCTGGTCGAGCGTTCCGGGGAGCGCATACGCATTCAGAAGATCGGCATCCCATTGCCGGAGGTCGAGCGGCTGGCCGATGATGCGGACACGGCGGATCTGGTCGTCGCCGAATTCCACGGCAGGATCGAGCGCGGTCTTGAAACACTCAGCTACAGCCGCCTGTTTGGTGGCAGCCAGCATGCACCGCTGGCTGACCATGATGAGTTCGATACGCCGCTTGCCACGACTTCGGCGCTGGCGGCTGATGATCCTGTGCCGCAATGGCCGCGCGGCCCCGCGTTTGGCGTCTGCGTGCATCAGGTGTTCGAGGACGTTTCGTTTGCAGAATTGGCGAACGGCGGTGTGCATGACGATCTCGCCCGCATCTGCGCCGACCACGGCTATGCCGGTGAGGAGATTGAAACCATTGCGACGATCACCCGCGCCGGTGTGCGCGCTGAACTGATCCCGGGTTCCGGGCTGCGTTTGATGGATCTCGCCGAGGGTGAATCGCGGGCCGAACTTGAGTTCCTGTTTCCCCTGGGTGGTTCGCGTCTCGATGCCTTTGAGCACGTGCTGGCGGCATGGCCTGACTACGCACGTGGGGCCGGCGAACTGGTCACGCGACGCTCGCACGTTCGCGGTCTGATGACAGGTTTTATCGATCTCATCCTGCGCTGGCAGGATCGCTACTACGTGCTCGACTACAAGACCAACTTGCTCGGTTCCGCCCGTGCCGACTACGCGCCCGAGCGCTTGCCGGCGGCAATCCGCACGCATGATTACGATCTGCAATACCTGATCTATCTGGTCGCCCTGCAGCGTTTCCTGCGCGTGCGACTCGGTGACCAGTACGACTACGAGCGTCACATCGGCGGCGCTTTGTACCTGTTCGTACGTGGCATGCGTGAAGGCGATCCCGCCGGCATCCATCACGATCGTCCACCAGCCGCCTTGATCGACGCGCTCGATGCCTGGTGCGAGGGAGAAAACGCATGAGTGCATTCGAGCAAATCCGTGAAGGTGGTTTCAGTGCCCTTGATGCCGCGCTGATCGAGGCCTTCAGTTCGATCTGGCCGGATAGCGACAAGGCCGCCCTGCATCTGGCCGCGCTGAACAGTTGGGCGGTGGGTCGCGGACACAGTTGTTTCACGCCCGAACTGCTCGCCGAATGGCCGGCGAGTGTCGAACCTGGTTCACGCGAGCGCGCGATTCACGCATGGCACGACGCCTTGCGTGATGGTGAATGGCCGCTGGCGGATTTCATCGGTGCACCGACGGGAGATTCTCCAATCGTCGTCGAAGGCGAGCACGCCTGGTTGCGTCGCTACTGGCGTTACGAGCGCGAGATTGAAGCGGCGCTGCGCTTGCGCGCGATTCCATTCGCGACGCTGCCTGCCGCCGACGAAGTGGCAAAGGCTCTGCATGAGTTGCTACCCGGAGCCGATGACAAGGAAACCGACTGGCAACGCGTCGCCGCCGTGAGCGCCTTGCGCGCGCCGCTGACTGTGATTTGCGGTGGCCCCGGCACCGGCAAGACTTTCACCGCTTTGCGCGTGCTCGCACTGATCCAGCGTTTCGCCGGACGCCGCTTGCGCATGGGCCTCGCCGCACCGACCGGCAAGGCCGCGCAGCGTCTCGGCGAATCGGCCCAGCTTGGCCTGCAGAGCCTGCCCTTGAGCGAGGATCAGCGCGCCAGCCTGCCCAGCGAAGCGATGACCTTGCATCGCCTGCTTGGCTTCCATCCGCAATCGGTGCGACCGGCGTGCGATGTTTCGCGCCTGCTCGATCTTGATGTGCTCGTTGTCGATGAATGCTCGATGGTCGATCTGCCGTTGATGGCCAAGCTGCTGCGCGCCCTGAAACCCGATTGCCGGCTGATCCTGCTCGGCGACCCCGATCAATTGCCGGCGGTCGAAAATGGTGCGGTGCTGGCCACGCTGGCGGCGCAGAACCTGCGCAATGAGCAAACGATCGAATCGGCGAAATGGCTTGCCGATACGCACGCCGCAAAAGTTGCATCGAGTGCGGGAATTTCTGCGATCGGTGCGCGCATCGTGCGTCTCGAACGGCCGCGGCGATTCGGTGGCGATTCGGGTATTGCGCAGCTCGTGCGCGCAATTCGTCTCGGCGATACCGAGCGGGTGTTCACCAGCCTGTCCGAAAGCGACGACATCTTCTGGAGCGAACAACCGTGGCGACTCGACAGCACCGCCACGCGCGCTGCCCTGCGTGAATCCTGGCAAGGTTTGACTACTGCCGACTCACCACACGACGCACTGGAATGCCTCGGCCGCTACCGCATCCTGTGTGCACTGCGCGAAGGGCCGCGCGGCGTGGCCGGTCTCAATCAGGCCGTTGCCAGCGCCCTGCACGGTGCACAGGCCGCGCAAATGTTCATTGCCGGTCGGCCGATCCTGATCACCAGCAACCAGCACGCCCTCGGCCTCTACAACGGCGATGTCGGTGTAATTCTTGGCGAGCATGCCGATGCGCCACTGCGCGCGTGGTTTGCGCGTCGCGACGGCGGCGTGCAGGCCCTGCTGCCCGCGCAACTGCCGCCGCACGAGAGCGCCTACGCGATGACCGTGCACAAGGCGCAAGGCTCCGAGTTCGATGCGGTCGAACTGGTCTTGCCCGACGAACCGCATCCCTTGCTGACCCGCGAATGGCTCTACACCGCCGCCAGCCGCGCCCGCACGCAACTGCGCATCCACGCCAGCCGCGAGGT
>JBDTCQ010000212.1:0-5605 GCA_039923515.1 Dokdonella sp. | reverse complement strand
GCTTGTGCTTGCCCTTCAAGCGGCGAGCGAGTTCGGTCGACAGGCGGCCAAGCGTCTTGTTGGTTGCGTCGACTAGGTACCAGTCGCGCTTTACGCTTTCTGGCTTGGCGCTGATCGTCTTCATATCGAAACCTTGAATGCCCTTGATGGGCTGGATGCGGCGAAAGGCGCGGGAGAATATAGGATCGCCCGGCACCACGCAAGTCTGCGCACCGGAAACTTGCGGCGCGCAGCGAGCCGTGAATGATAGCATCAAGTCATGGCCGATACGACCCATGAGCAGCCGCGCAACAATCTCGCCGCTCTCACCGATCAATGCGTGATGTGCGGCTTGTGCCTGCCGCACTGTCCAACTTATCGCCTTGATCAGCATGAGGCTGAATCGCCACGTGGCCGCATCGCGCTGGCTCGACGCCTCGCCAGCGGCCAGTTGTCCGCCTCCGCCCAGACTATCGCCCACCTCGATCATTGCCTCGCCTGCCGGGCTTGTGAAGCGGTTTGCCCGTCGCAGGTGCAGTACGAGGAAATCCTGATCCAGACCCGCGCCTTGCTCAAACCGCTGCGCCCGCCCGGAGGGAGGCTAGCCCGTTGGCTGGCTGATCCGGTGATTCTTGTCCGGCTGGCACGGCTTGGCTCGGCGCTGCGGGTCGAACGCTGGATGCCGCCGCTAGCCCGCTGGTTGCCGAGCCAATCGCGGCTTCGACGTCTCGTCGCGGAGATCCCAGCAATGCCGCGCCGTTTGCGATCGTCGGTTTCTGCGGTCCCGATCACGTCTGATCGTGGCCGAATCATCCTCTTCCCCGGCTGCGTGGCCAGCGTTTTCGATCGCGATACGCTGGATGGTGGAAGGATTCTACTGACGGCTCTGGGTTATGAGGTCGTCATGCCAACCGAGGCGGTTTGTTGTGGCGCACTTGCCCTGCATGCCGGTGTGCGTGAGGCGGCGGCGCACACTGCCCAGGCGACGCGTAGCGCTTTGCAGGCTTGTGACGCGGCGATCGTTCTGGTCAGCGCGTCGGGTTGCCTCGGCAGTCTGCGCGATCAAACCATGACTGGCTCCGGCTTGCGAGTAGACGATGTGCTCGCCTTTCTCGCCGCCGATGAGGGTTGGAACACCTTGCGTTTCAAGCCCCTGCACCAGCGCGTCACCCTGCATCTGCCTTGCACTCAGATGAATGTCGGCAGCGGCAAGGCCCCCTTGTTGCAGCTGCTGATGCGGATTCCGGGCCTGGAGCTGCTCGTCTTGCCTGATCAGCCGGGCTGCTGTGGCGCGGCTGGCAGCTATTTCATCGAACAAGCCGCTCGCGCCGATCGCCTGCGCGCGGAGAAACTCGATCAAGTCGACCAGCAATCACCCGATCTGCTGTTGACGACCAACATCGGTTGTCGGATCTTTCTCGGCAACGGCCTGCGCCAGCGCGACTCCATGATTCCGGTGTTGCATCCACTGGCCTTGCTGGCCCGCCAATTGGAGGTTTGAAGATGGAAAGACCGCTGTCCCGCCTCGATCGTGTCTTCGTCGAAATCGAGCATGCGCTCAATACGGCGTTCAATCCGCAACCGGTATCGAACCGGCCTTCGCCTTCGGCCGGAATCGGCGAGGCGGCCCTGGATGACGATCAGCGTCGTCATGTGGGCGGTCTGATGCGTATCAACCATGTCGGCGAGGTCTGCGCGCAGGCGCTGTATTCAGGGCAGGCGGCGGTTGCGCGTGATTCAAAGGTCCGTCATCAGTTGCTCGAAGCGGCAGCCGAGGAAACCGATCATCTGGCCTGGTGCGGCGAACGCCTGCACGAGTTGGGAGATCGCCCAAGCCTGCTCAATCCGCTCTGGTACGGCGGCGCCTATGCCATTGGCGCAGTAGCCGGTTTGATCAGTGATCGCCTCAGTCTCGGCTTCGTCGTCGAAACCGAGCGCCAGGTTGAAGCTCATCTCGAAGGGCATCTGGCCAAACTGCCCGAAGCCGACCAGCGCAGCCGCGCAATCGTCAAGCAAATGAAGGAGGACGAGGCCCGCCATGCCGAGCATGCACTGGCCGCTGGCGGCATCGACCTTCCACCACCGGTCAAGGGCCTGATGCGCCTGGCCGCCAACGTGATGCGCGCGATCGCTTACAAAATCTAGGAAGTGGGACTGTGCAGACAGGATGTCGGAACGAACAGCGCAGCTGGCCCGAAGGGCAAGCCGCAGGATGCGGCGCGTCAATGGGGAGTGGGGAGTAGGGGAGCCGATGCTCCTTATCTTGCTCGTCATCCCGGCGAGCGCCGGTGGCGCTCTTCAACTGCCGCCGTGCCGGTCATTCATTTTCGAGATACGCAGAATCCAGAGGGATCCCGGCGTTCGCCGGAATGACGGTGAGGGGACTCTGCCCAACTTGGAATCACGGAAGGCGTCGAAGCGCAAGCCTTCAGGGAGCGCTCTTCCCACTCCCTACTCCCGACTCCCCATTCCCGGCCTTCAGGCCAGATTCCGCCCGTGGAACAACTCCTCGATCTCGCGGCGCACCAGCGTTTCAATGCGCTGGCGTTCCTTGAACGATAGATCGTCGGAGTGCGCTTCGAACAGGTAGGTATCGAGGTCGAAATCCTTGATGTGCATCTTCGTGTGGAACATGTTTTCCTGATACACGTTGACGTCGAACATCTCGTATTTCTGGCGGATGTGCTTGGCCAGATATTCCTGCACCGAGTTGATGCGGTGGTCCATGTAGTGCTTGCGGCCCTTCACGTCGCGGGTGAAGCCGCGCACGCGGTAGTCGGCAATGACGATGTCCGACTCGAAGCTGTCAATCAGGAAATTCAGCGCCTTCAGCGGCGAGATCACGCCACAGGTGGCCACGTCGATATCCGCGCGGAAGGTCGCGATGCCATTGTGCGGATGTGTTTCCGGATAGGTATGGACGGTGATGTGGCTCTTGTCCATGTGCGCGACGACCGCGCCTGTAATCGTGTCGCGGCCGAGCTTGTCGACGACCGGCTCCTCGGAAATGAGGATCGTCACACTGGCGCCCTGAGGATCGTAATCCTGGCGCGCGACGTTGAGGATGTTGGCACCAATGATATCGGCCACGTCGGTCAGGATCGTGGTCAGGCGCTCGGCGTTGTAAGCCTCATCGATGTACTCGATGTAACGCTGGCGCTGATCTTCCGACACCGCATAGCAGATGTCATAGATGTTGAAGCTGAGCGCTTTGGTCAGGTTGTTGAAACCTTGCAGACGCAAACGGGGAATGGGTTTGACCATGTCTTTAACTCTCCAGCCCGGACCCCGGGGAAACGGCGCGCATTATGGGGCAATAAACAAGGTGAAGAAACCATGACGGGTGGCCCGGTGTCCGCCGCTGGTTTCGAACCAGTCCGCCGCATGCCGCCAAACCGCCTTCATCAGGATGCCAGGTGACCGGTTGCAATGTTCGCCGACGGGCTTCAGCAGACATGTTAGGGTCGAATTGCAATAAGATTGGTGAACAGCTGCGAATCAGGGGCGCAGTCGGTTGAACTTCAGTTGTTTTTGTGGCGTGAAAATGCGATGAAATGGGAGATGCTTGCGTGAAAATGGCTGATTTCCGATACACCCTGCAACGCAATGTCTCCAAGGTGCAGGCTCCCGCATCGCTGATCCCCGATCGGGATGCGATGGAAAAATTTCTCGGCATGTGTCATCGCCGCCGCTACCCGAACAAGACGGCGATCATCCGGCCAGGCGACTCCGCCAACATCCTCTACTACGTGATCGACGGTTCACTGACGGTGTCCTCGGAGGACGAGGAAGGACGGGAGTTGATCCTCGCCTACCTCAATCGCGGTGAGTTCATCGGCGAGATGGGGCTGTTCGTGGAAACACCGCGGCGTGAGGTCATGGTGCGCACGCGCACGCCCTGCGAACTGGCCGAGATCGGCTACGAGCGCTTGTTCAACCTGTTCGAGGGACCGCTGAAGGACGAGTGCCCGAAGATCCTGTTCGCGATCGGCTCGCAACTGACCAATCGCTTGCTGCACACCAGCCGCAAGGTCAGTCGTCTGGCTTTTATGGATGTTACCGGCCGGGTCGGCAAGACCCTGATCGATCTGACCGAAGAGCCCGATGCCATGTCGCATCCGCAAGGCACCCAGATCCGCATTTCGCGCCAGGAAATCAGCCGCATTGTCGGCTGCTCGCGCGAGATGGTCGGACGCGTGCTTAAGCAGCTGGAAGAGCAGGGCATGATCAGCGTATCCGGCAAGACCATCGTCGTGCTCGGTCGCCGCCCCGAACCGCTTTGATGTTTTGCTTGCCGCGTTGCCCTTAAAACCAGTTGACCTGACGCACATCGCGTCCGAGTGCACGGCGCACGCGCAAGCTCGTGCGCGCGTCGGCATTGACCAGCACCGCCTCGGCTGCGCGCTTGAGCATCGGGATGTCATGCGCCGAATCGCTGTAGGCCAGATCCCAGGGCTCACTGATGCCATGAGCGGCGATCTGCACCGGCTTGGTTGCACCGAAATTGTGCACCTGTTTGCGCATGCCGAGCCGACCTCTGCGCAATCGGGAAGCGATGATCTCCAGATCGGGCAGGCCGATCCCAGCGAAGATCGCGCGAACCAGATTGATCTCGCAACCGGTGACGATGACGACGCGATCACCATCAACGATATGCCGGCGCATCGCGCTGATGCCGTCACGGATGAAGATGCGCGGCTTGGCGACCAGTTCGCCAGCAAACTCGCGCACCAGCAATTCGAACCGCTGTGGGCTGGTGCCCAGCAGGCTGATACGCACGAACACGCCGATGATCGGCATGCGCAACGATCGGACCGCATAGAACGGCAGCAGCAAGGGCAGGGCAATCAGGGCGAGCAACATGCGCCACCATGATCGGCGAAAGCGTGATCTGACGAAGCGCGAAAACGCATCTCCGCGCATCAGCACGCCGTCGAAATCAAACAGGACGACGCGGGGATTCGTCACCACCGTGGCTACGGCGGCGTTGCCGGCACATGCTTTCATCAGTCTGCGAAGAACAGTTGCTTGAGCGCCATCCCCGGATCGGCCGCGCGCATGAACGTCTCGCCGACGAGAAATGCATCGATACCGGCGCCACGCAGTCGTGCGATATCCTCGATCGTGGCTATGCCGCTTTCGCTGACCAGCAAGCGATCATCCGGAGCGCGTTCACGCAGTTTCAGGCTGGTATCAAGTGACACCTCGAACGTGCGCAGATTGCGATTGTTGACGCCGATCAGTGGCGCCGGAACTTCGAGTGCGCGTTCCAGCTCCTCCTCGTCATGCACCTCGACCAGCACATCAAGGTCCAGTTCGGCCGCGAGCAGGCTCAGCTCAAGCAGGGCCTCGTCATCGAGTGCGGCGACGATCAGCAGGATGCAGTCGGCACCCATCGCGCGCGCCTCGTAGACCTGATACGGATCAATCGTGAAATCCTTGCGCAGCACGGGAAGCGCGCATGCCGCGCGGGCCTCGCGCAAATACGCCTCGCTGCCTTGGAAGAAATCGGCATCGGTCAGCACCGACAGACAGGCGGCCCCAGCGCGCTCGTAGCTTTGTGCAATCGCCGCCGGATCAAAGTCGACACGGATCACGCCCTTGCTCGGGCTGGCTTTCTTGACCT
>JBDTCQ010000211.1:0-2565 GCA_039923515.1 Dokdonella sp. | reverse complement strand
CGTTGCTTCATACGCCGTGGTCGCTTCATCCCCCAGCGCATGCACCGCACGGGCGACATTGGCATTGGTCTGACGATAGAAGTGGTCGACCGCCTCGATCACCGCCGCCGGCTTTTGCGAGGTATTGGCATTGTCGAGGTAGATCAGCGGCTTGCCGTGAACAGTTCGCGCGAGCAGCGGGAAATCGGCGCGGATACGCTCGACGTCAAGTGCGGTTACTGCTGTTTCGTCGGGACCTGACACGACACTCATGCAGCCTTCCCGTCACCAGCGAAATACTCGACCTGCTGCGGCAGGCGTTCGAGCAGGAGCGTATCGACGTGCTCGCGCAAGGCCTCGTTCTCGATTGAATCGAACGCGATCCGACAGAACGCAAGGGTCAGCAGCGAACGTGCTTCATCGGCCGAAAGTCCGCGCGAACGCAGATAAAACAAGGCCTGTTCATCGAGTTGCCCAACGGTCGCGCCATGCGCCGCCTTGACCTCGTCGGCGTAGATTTCAAGCACCGGCTGGGTATCGATTTCGGCCTGCGCCGAGAGCAGCAGGTTCTTGTTGCTCAAGTACGCATCGCTGCCATCGGCACCCGGATTGACCGTGATCGCACCATGGAAGACACCCCGCGAACGCTGATCGGCAACCCCGCGCCAGACGATGTCACAGGCGGTGTCGCGCGCTGAATGGCGGACATCGAGATGCGTGTCGGCATGCTGGCGGCCGCGCAAGGCAAACACGCCGCGCGAGACGAAACGCGAACGATCGCCGCTCAAGGTCACGGCCAGATCATGGCGCATCCACTGCGCACCGGCTTCAATGGAACGCATTTCAAGATGGGCATCGGCCGCAAGCACGGCTTCCGTGCGCCGGGTCAGGCTGGCTGTTTCCGTGGAATTCTGGATTTGCAGCAGATCGAGGCGCGCATTGACACCGAGTGCGATCTGGATGAATACATTGCCGAAGTGGGCCTGGCCGGATTCCCCAACGTGATGTTCGACGACGCGCAAGGCTGCGCCCTCGCCCACTTCAATGATGCCGCGTAATTGCCAGGCCAGCTCGGCGGATGCCGCCGCACCGACCATGATCAGATGCACGAGCGGCAGATCCTTGCGCCCTGCGGCAACCCGGATGACCGGGCCGTCAGCAGCCAACGCGGTGTTCAGCCGTGCAAAAACATCGACCGGATTGTCGAACGATCGCGCCAGATACGATTGCACGGAATCCGGGTCGGTATCCAGAACGTGCGACAGCGCGCCCAGTTCGAGTCCGTCAATGGGATCGCCGTGCGAGAGATCCGCACGGAATGCGCCATTGACGAAGACCAGACGCGGACCGTCAACACCCGGCAAATCCAGCAAACCGGCATCGATCGAACGTGCCGCCGCGCCGCTATCGCCACGCTGATACTGGCGCTGACCGAGCGCGCGCAGGCTTGTGTATTTCCACGCTTCGCTGCGCGGCGACGGCAAGCCATCACGCGCCAATTGCTCAAACGCATTCGAGCGCACCTGGGCCAGCCATGCGGGCTGGCTGCTCGCCATCGGGGCACCGTCAGCAATCAGGGGTCCGAGAAAACCTGCGGCCATCAAGCGGCTCCCGCCAGCTTGCGCTCGGCGATCCACGAGTAGCCGTGTTCCTCAAGCTTGAGCGCCAGCGACTTGTCGCCACTCTCGACAATGCGACCCTCGGCCAGCACATGCACGAAATCCGGCACGATGTAGTCGAGCAGACGCTGGTAATGGGTGATGACGACAAACGCACGCGCCGGATCGCGCATCGCATTGACACCATCGGCAACCATCTTCAACGCATCGATATCGAGACCCGAATCAGTCTCGTCCAGGATGGCCAGCTTTGGTTCGAGCAAGGCCATCTGGAAGATCTCGTTGCGCTTTTTCTCGCCACCCGAGAAACCTTCATTGACCGCGCGATGCAGCAGCTCATCCTTCAGATGCAGCACGGCGAGTTTCTCGCGCACGCGCTTGAGGAACTGCATTGAATCGAGTTCCGCTTCGCCGCGTCGCTTGCGCTGCGCATTGAATGCGGCACGCAGGAAATAGGTGTTGTTGACGCCGGGAATCTCGACCGGATACTGGAAAGCGAGAAAAACACCCGCGGCCGCGCGCTCCTCGGGCTCAAGCTCAAGCAGATCCTTGCCTTCGTAGTGGATCGAGCCCTCGGTGACTTCGTAGCCTTCGCGGCCAGCGAGCACATTGCCGAGTGTCGATTTTCCGTCACCGTTCGGCCCCATGATGGCGTGCACTTCGCCCGCCTTCACCTCGAGATCGAGACCCTTGAGGATGTCCTTGCCCGCGATGCGGACGTGGAGGTTTTCAATTTTCAGCATGTCAGAACCTGTGGTTTTCATATCATCACGGCAGGAGGATTTCCGCCGTGCATCTGTAAGTTCCAAGCGGGCGCGATATGGACGCGTTCGCGGACGACACTCAGCCCACTGCCCCTTCCAGCGATACCTCAAGCAGCTTTTTGGCCTCGACCGCAAACTCCATCGGCAACTCGCGGAACACCTGCTTGCAGAATCCATCGACGATCAGCGAGACCGCATCTTCC
>JBDTCQ010000210.1:0-26434 GCA_039923515.1 Dokdonella sp. | reverse complement strand
GTGTTCAACGGCAAGATCCGGCGAAAGGTTGTTGAGATTGAAACAACCGTTCAAATCACTCATGCGCGCACTGATGCGCCCACCGGGAACCTCCTGCGGCGGCAAGGGCATGGCCCACACATCGCTCAAGGTATCGAGGTTTGAATTCTCCGCACGATCACGCATCAGCACTTGCGCGGCATACGCTTCAAGCCCTTCGGAATAGGCGATCGCCTGCTCGCCACGCAAGGCGTTGCGGGTCCGTGCGTAGGCCAGTTCGCCACGATCAAGCAAGGACGCAATCAGGATCACTGCCAGCGCAACCGCGAGTAGCGCAATCAACAAGGCAACTCCGCGCTGACGCTGCGGCCCGTTCACAGCCCACCTCCGACTGGCTTGACCGCCGGCAAGGGGCCTGGCGGCAGGACCGGCTCACTTGATCCATTCGCGCCTACGCCTTTTCGCGGAATCGTCGACGGCAATGTGACCACACGGCGCAATTCGCCGAAATCAACGAGCTGCATGCGTACTTCGATCGCGCGCGGCAATTCCTCGGGCAATGCATCACGCGGTGGCCACTGGTCGCGCCAAGTGCCATCAAGATCAAGGTAGCGCAAGCGGAATTCACTGACCTGACCGAGCAGGTCACGCGATTCCGGAATGCTGCCCGCGGCGCGATCGAGCACGGCGTAGCGGCCGCGCCGCAGCGAAGCATTGTCGAGGGCGTAGAGCACGCGCTCGATATTGTTGCGTGCTTCGGCACGCGGGTTGGCAAAACCGAGCCGGCTCAATTCGATGTGATCCGATGCGCCGAGCAGGGCCGGAACCTGTTCGCCATAGTTGCCGCGCAGCGGCCGTGCGATCGCCTGGCGCAAGTCGCGTTCGAGATCGCTCATGCTGCGCACGATTGTGGCAAAGCGATCCTGCTCGACGGCCAGCGCGTTGCGCGTGCGCGCAATCTGGCCCAGTGCGCCCCAGGTGATCGCGGCCATCGCGGCGAACACGACCAAGGCGACCAGAATCTCGATCAGGGTGAACCCGCGTCTGCGCGCGCGCAATGTCCGGCCGGTGTTGTTCATGGCGAAGGTTGCGAACTGCCGAAACCGGTGAGGCTCGCGCTGGGCTCGCTTGAATCAGCCGCAAAAACGACGACATCGAGCCGACGCATATCCGCATCGTCAGTCGCCTTCACCTCAAGCGTCCAGCGCCAATCGCGATTGCCTAATCGCACGCGGCCATCGCGCCTGCCGACCGCTGGCAACGTTGTGGTGATGCGCGTCTCGCTGAGCACGTTGGCCGCGACCCACCCCGCCAGCGTGCGCTCGCGCAAGCCATCGAAACTGCTGACCTGTCCGCCTGCGGTGCGGGTCAAGGCGAGCAGGGCCAGTGATACGACGACGAGGGCGATCAACACTTCGAGCAGGGTGAAGCCGCGTCGCTTGTTCATGGCCGCGTGTCCATCGATTCGATATCGATGCGCCCATCGGCCTTGCCGCGCACTTCGTAGCGCTTGGCCGCATCACCGAGTGCGAGACGCAGCACGAACGGCGACAACTCGCCCGATGAGAAGCAGACGATTTGCGGTGGTTGTGACTCATCATCGGCGAGCCGCATCTCGCTGCCGTCGCGGTACAGCGCAACCTGCATGCCGGGTATCCAGGTCCGCGCGCGCAACTCGTCTTTCTGCTCGCTCGCCATCCAGCCGTCGAAACCAAGCAGGGCAAACGCGTAGCCGTTGTGCGTGATACGCACGCCAATTTCACGACCGGTCAATTCGGCCTGGTTGCAAGCATGCGCAATCAAGGCCTGCACGCGCTCCGATTCGCGCACGAGCTGGCGTTCGCCCCCCGCCGTCGCAATGCTGATCGTGACCGCCAGCGCAAGCACGGCAATGATGACGACAACAACAAGAAGCTCGATCAGGGTGAAGCCAACAACTACGGGGATTGGCCCTACGCCACGGCGAAGTCGAGGAACTTCTAGATCTTGCCCCTGTTTTTTCTTCAAAGCGGGGATTGGCCCTCCGCCACGGCGAAGCTGAGGAACTCCCAGATCTTGCCCCTGTTTTTTCTTCAAAGCGCGGATTGGCCCTCCGCAACGAAGAATCCGAAAATCCGGCAAAGCGCAATCGCGCCCATCATTCAAACCCTCAGCCGCTGCACCGCACCGACAACCCATCGGCGACACCAACGCGCTCATGCCCGCGCAAGCAATCCGCGGCATTGGCGCTGATCAACCATCCCAGTTTCCAATGTCGGCGTCGTCACCATCACCGCCGGGGCGGCCATCGGCACCGTAGCTGTATATATCGACATCGCCATGCTGACCGGGCTGCTGGTATTGATAGGGATGATCCCAGGGATCCTTGGGCAGGCGATCGAGATAGGGACCTTTCCAGTTCGGCGCTTCGGGTGATCCCGAAGGCTTGGCGACCAAGGCTTGCAGGCCCTGTTCGCTGGTCGGGTAACGATGGTTGTCGAGCTTGTACATGCTCAGGGCGGTGGCCACGCCTTGCAGATCCTGCTTGACCCGCACGATGCGCGCCTCGCCCGGCCGCTCCATCACACGCGGCACGACGATGGCGGCAAGGATGCCGAGGATGACCACAACGACGAGGATCTCGATCAGGGTGAAGCCGCTTGTGGAGCGGGGAGTCGGGAGTCGGGAGGAGGGAGTCGGAAAGCTGGTTTGCCACGGGCTCAAGCATTCGCCACAGGCGTCTCGCTGAGGTTGGCCATTCATTGCGTAGGGGAGTTCTGGGTGGATCGTGGTCGGGTGATGCATGGCGGCGACTTGTGCGGGATGGGACAGGGCGTCGATCATAGCAAAGCCATGTCGACCTCCCCTGCCCCGCACAAGTTGTCACTTGCCGCCCGCGATCTCGGCGTGGTCTGGCATCCGTGCACGCAGATGCACGATCACGAATCAATTCCGATGCTGGCCATCGAGCGAGCCGAAGGTGCCTGGCTGCATGCCGCCGATGGTCGCAGCTATCTCGATGCGGTCAGCTCGTGGTGGACGAGTGTGTTTGGCCATCGCCACCCGCGCATCGTTGCCGGACTCAAGGACCAGCTCGATCGTCTCGATCACATCATGCTCGCCGGCATGACCCACGAACCGGCAGTGGCCCTGGCTGAACAATTGATCCGGCTGGCGCCCCCTGGACTGTCGCGGGTGTTCTACGCCGACAATGGTTCCAGTGCGGTCGAAGTCGCGTTGAAGATGAGTTTTCATTACTGGCGCAACTGCGGGCGGCCCTCGCGCAACCGCTTCATCGCGCTATCGGGCGGCTATCACGGCGAAACCATCGGCGCGCTGTCGGTGACCGACGTGGCGTTGTACCGCGCAACTTACGCACCGTTGCTGTTCACACCCATCCTGGCACCATCGCCGGATGCCTATCTTGCCGAAATCGGCGAGTCGACTCAGGATCACGCCGCTCGCCGGTTGCTCGATATGCGCGCCCTGCTTGAAAGACACGCCCATGAGGTCGCTGCCGTCATCATCGAACCACTCGTCCAATGTGCGGGCGGCATGCGTATGCATCATGCCGACTATGTGCGTGGCCTACGTGCCTTGTGTGATGAGTTCGAGGTGCATCTGATTGCCGATGAAATTGCAGTTGGCTTTGGTCGAACCGGCACCTTGTTTGCTTGCGAGCAGGCCTCGATTGCGCCGGATTTCCTGTGTCTGTCGAAAGGCCTCACCGGCGGCACCCTGCCGCTGTCGGCGGTGCTGACGAATGATGCCGTGCATGCGGCTTTCTATGCCGAATATTCGGCTGGCAAAGCCTTCCTGCATTCACACAGCTACACCGGCAATGCGCTGGCCTGCCGGGCTGCACTCGAAACGTTGGCGATTTTCAACGACGAACCCGTACTCGCGAACAACCAAAAGCTGGCGGCTCATATGGGCAAGCGTCTGGCCATCCTGAGCGACCATCCGAATGTCGCCGACATCCGCCAGACCGGCATGATCGCGGCCATTGAACTGGTTCGCGAGCGCAACACGCGTGCGGAGTTTCCTGCGGCTGAGCGGCGTGGACTGCGTGTCTACCTGCACGGCCTCGAGCGCGGCGTGATCCTGCGGCCGCTCGGCAACGTCGTCTATTTCATGCCGCCGTATTGCGTGACAACGGCCGAGATCGACCTGATGATCGACGTCGCCATCGAGGGCATCGAACGCGCGGTTGCGTGACGAGTGCTCAGACTTGTTTCAGCCTCATGAAATCTTCGGATTGGAATCAGCTATGCGTATCCCACGAATCTGCGTCTTTGATGAGCTGAGTGTCGGTGCCGAGGTGTCGTTGCCAGCGCAGGCTGGCGAGCATCTGGTCCGGGTGCTGCGCCTGGAGAGCGGCCACCCGATCATCCTGTTCAATGGCGATGGCCGCGAATTCCGCGCCGAAATCAGCCAGATAGCGAAGCGCTCCGTCAGTGCACGCGTGCTCGAAGTAAACGATGTCGCCGAGCGCGAGAGTCCGTTGCAACTCACCCTTGCCCAGGGCGTTGCTAGGGGCGAGAAAATGGACCTGATCCTGCAGAAGGCGACCGAACTGGGTGTCAGCCGCATTGTCCCGCTGATTACGGTGCGCACCGAAGTGAAGCTTGATGCCGAGCGTGTCGGACGGCGTCTCGCGCACTGGCAGGCGGTGATTGCCAGTGCGTGTGAACAATCGGGTCGGGTTCGTTTGCCGACCCTGGAGGCGCCCGTAAGGATTGGCGCGTGGGCTTCGACGCTGACGGCCAACAGCGGCCTTCGCCTCGCCCTCGATCCATCCGGCGGGGTTTCAGCGCGCGCACTGCCGGCCTTCACATCGGCCATCCTCGTCGTCGGCCCTGAGGGTGGTCTTTCGGAGCAGGATCTGAATATCCTCGATCAAGCGGACTTCCGTGGCTTGCGTCTGGGCCCGCGGATCCTGCGCACCGAAACGGCCGGCCTTGCGGCTCTCACCGCCTTGCAGGCCATCCACGGGGATCTTTGACGGTAGTTTGAAAGGCGGATTCGGCGAAGCGAATCAGGCCGCAGCCGTCGCCTCGGCAATCATCCGCTCGATTGCGCCCAAATCCGGAATCACGGCGTGATCATCGCGCACCAGTACTTCGGAATGTACGCCAGGCCCGACGTCGGTGTTGTCACCGGTGGTCACCAGCAATTCTGGCGTGATCGTCGTCAGGCGCGGGAAGCCCTGGGCGAGCATGGCCAAAAACGGGATCTTGGCGTTGCCGCTGAGCCCCTTGAGAACCGTTACGCGCGAGTTTCGCGTGTCTTCCTCGCTGGCGTGACCCGCGAGCATAGGCAATGAGAACAAGGGCAAGCGCCAGCCGCGCCAACTCAGGCGCCCGAGCAACCATGCCGGTGCACCCTCAATTTTCTCCGGAACCGTGTAAGTGATCACCTCGGCAACGGTTGCGTTTGGCAACAGCACGCGCCCCCCGGTCACCGGAATCATGACGCCACGAATTTCGCGCGGTAAATCAACCATCATGATGTCCTCAAGATTTTGCAGTCAGGTTCAATTCGCCGAGCAGCTTTCCGGCCAATGCCTTCGGCGATCCGACAAAGCTCACCACTCCGGTTTCAATGACGCCATCAACCATCGAGCTGATCACGCAGGTTTCAGGATCCTGTGCATAAACCGTGCCGCCGATTCCGGCCAGATAGCGACTTCCCTCAGCGGCATCCTCGGCCATGCCTGAGAAGATGATTGCGCCGGCCTTGGCACCGAAACGGTCGGCAACGTCCTCGAGCACCTGATCGATCGAGGGCGAATTGGGTCGAACGCCGGCGGCCTGCGCTTCCAGGGTAACCACGCCGGCGCGATCGATGCGCAAACGATGCGTGGTCGGCACGATGACAATATCGCCATGGCCAACGCGCTCGCCATGCGAAGGCGTGCGCACCGTCAGCGACGTCGAACGGACCAGTTGCTGGGCCATGATGTCCATGAACTCGGCGCCCATATGCTGAGCCAGCAGGAACAGCGCCGGGCACTTGGCTGGAATATCGGCAAGGAACTCGCGAACCGCCTCGGGACCACCGATCGATGCGCCCAGCACCCAGACCCGGTTCACCACAACCTGACTGCTTGGATCAAGCCATGATTCGCTGGTGAGTGTTCCAGCGGCGGAGCCATGGTGTGCGACCGCTTCCTCGATCGGGATCAGCTCAAGTGACAAGCCGCCCTCAAAGGCCTTTTCCTCGACGACTTCATCGGACGGCGCGAGGTAATCGGACGCGCTGATCTTTTCGATACCAAAGGTGGCCGCTTCGCCTTCGCCGGACTTGACCGCGGGCGGCGCTGCCCCATCGTCATCAACATCCTCGAGGCTCCACGCAAATGCCGATTCGACCTTGGGAACACTGATCTCGGCGACTTCGATTTCTTCATCGCTCGCGTTCGCCGGCACAGCGGCGGGCGCCTCGCTCCAGTCCAGATCGATGAGTTCAAGCGCGGAGAGATCGTTGCCGGTCGCCGCCGCATCACTGGCAACCGCGATTTCGGTCAGATCCGATTCCACTGGATTGATCTCGGCTTCGTCCAGCGAAACCATCTCGATCGTTTCGAAGGTCTCCTCGTCGGCATCGGCAAACCCGTCGAGATCAGCAAAGCCCAGCGCTTCATCCGCATCAGCCTCGGGCAAATCGAATGCAGGCATCTCGATGGTGGCCTTGCCGGCGGGCATCGACGGCGGATCCTCCATCAGCGAAATACCGTCGAACTCGTCAGACTCCGGCGCGATCTCGAGCGCGGAATCTGCAGTTTCAGCAAAATCGTCGAACTCGGAGAAATCCAGTACCGGCATCGGAATCGTGTCATCGGTCGCCAGCATTGGTGTCGATGCGAGCACGATCTCTTCACCCGATCCAGCCAGCGGATCCGCTTCGGATTCCTTAAGCAAAGCAGCGATGTCCGCGAAATCATCGATTTCGGCAACGCTGTCGAGTTCGATGGCTGCGTCACCTGGCGAACTTGGCGCAAATATTTCGGGTTGCACGGTGTCGGATAGGTTGACCTCCGCCGCCGGCGCATCAGGCATGTCGAGGAGCGCGTCCGCGCTCATTGCCGTCACGACCGGCATGACCCGCTGAGGCACCGGTTCGGCCCCTTCTGGCCGGGGAGGATCGGCATTCTCGGAGCCAAGGATCTTCGCGGCGAGATGACGGGCCCATCGCGCCTGCTCCCATCCGGACAACTGGCTCGATACCTGCGCTTCGTTGAAGATTACGTTGTAGCGATCATCATCAAGCAGCGCATAGACTTCATCGAGATGCGCGTCGGCCTCCGGGTCGAGGTTTACCACGACCACACGGGCGCCGGACTGCTCAAGTGCCTCGCGGTCGAATTCCGCGGCCTGCGATTCATAGACGATCGGCGTCCCGCACTCGATCAGCGCATCGCGCAGATGACGTCCGGATTCACCCGCCTGCGAAAGCAAAGCTATCGGCATCGTATTCTCACGCATTGGCTCGGGTTGTCCTCAGAGTTTCCTGAACCTGGCGCAGCAAATCAGCCTCCTGGTACGGCTTGCCCAGATAGCGTTCGACGCCGATTTCAAGTGCGCGCTGGCGATGTTTCTCACCGGTGCGCGAAGTGACCATGATGATGGGTACGCCCTTCAGACGCGCATCGTTGCGCATGTAAGTGGCCAGTTCGTATCCGTCCATGCGCGGCATCTCGATATCGAGCAGCATCAGGTCCGGGACTATGTCCTGCAACTTCTCAACCGCATCGAGGCCATCCTTCGCGGTAACCACTTCCATGTCGGCACGTTCGAGCACGCGCGTCGTGACCTTGCGCATCGTGATTGAATCGTCGACGACCATGATCGTCGTCTTGCGGATGACCTCGGGCAGCTCCGGCGCCTGCAGCATCTGGGCCGCTTCGGGCATCTCGCCCGAGGCAAATCCGGCACGCAGCGAGGCAACACGTCGCACCAGCGGAGCCAGATCGAGAATCATGATGACCGATCCGTCACCCATGATGGTCGCGCCGAAAATTCCCGGTACCGAACTGATCTGCGGACCGACCGATTTGACCACGATTTCGCGCGAGCCGACGACGGCGTCGATGCGAACCGCCGCGCGCTGGTCACCGGTGCGCGTCATCAGCAGCGGCAACTGGGTTTCGTCGATCACACGTCCCTGTGGCACACCGAGCAACTGCGAGAGTTCGTAGATGGTGAAATCCTCACCCGCATACGTGTAGGTCTGTTCGCCGCTGGTAACGCGGCGGCTGTAGTCGTCCAGCGCGATGCGCACGACACCCTGCACCGAAGACATCGGTACGGCGTAGGTCGACTCGCCGAGCTTGACCAGAATCGCCTGGGTAACCGCGAGGGTAAACGGCAGGCGAATCGTGAACGTGCTGCCGGTGCCAGCGACCGAGTCGATGACCAGTGAGCCACCGAGCTGCTTGATCTCGCTGTGCACCACGTCCATGCCGACGCCACGACCTGAGAGCTGGGTGACCTGCTCGGCGGTCGAGAAGCCAGCTTCGAGTATGAAGCCGTACAGGTCGCGGTCGGACAGGTTCACATCCGGACTGAGCAGGCCGAGCGAGATTGCCTTGCGCCGGATCGCATCGCGATCCATGCCGCGGCCATCGTCGCTGATACGCAAGACCACTTCTGTCGATTCTCGCGAAACGCGGATTGTCACCGTGCCATCAAGCGGTTTGTTCGCCTCAAGGCGCTGCTGCGGCGATTCAATGCCGTGGGCAAGCGCGTTGCGCAGCATATGCTCGAAGGGCGCCTTCATGCGCTCAAGCAGGTTGCGATCCATTTCGCCTTGGGCGCCTTCGACCTTGAGCTGCGCCCGCTTGCCGAGTTCCTGGGCGGCCTGGCGCACGGTGCGCCGCAGCGAGGGGACCATCGAGTCAAACGGCACCATGCGTGTGCGCATGAGGCCTTCCTGAAGGTCCGAGCTTACCCGCGACTGCTGCAACAGCAATGTTTCGGACTGTCGGGTCAGGTCATCGAGCAGGCCCTGAATCGAGACCAGATCCGAGACGGATTCGCCGAGTGCGCGCGAGTACTGCTGCAACTGCGAAAAGCGATCGAGCTCGAGCGGATCGAAGACTGTTTCGACGCCCTCATGATGCTCACGCTGATAGCGGGCGATGATCTGCGCTTCGGTTTCGATTTCGAGCTTGCGCAACTGCTCACGGAGACGGCTGACAGTCTGCTCGAATTCGATCAGGTTGAAGCGGAAGGTCGAAATCTGCTGTTCGAGGCGCGAGCGGTAGATTGAGACTTCGCCCGCGTAGTTGACCAGCGAGTCGAGCAACTCGGACCGCACACGGATCATCTCCTGCGGCGCGCGTGGCTCCTCTTCTGCCTCGAAGGCGGGCATCGCACGCGCCGCCGGGCGCGGCACGGCGGCGACCGGCTTCGCTGGGCGAGCTTCTTCGGGCTGACGGATTTCGACATCATCCAGTGTCTCACCAGCGACCAGATTCTCGAGACGGGCGATCATCTGCTCAGGCATTGCAATCGCCTCGCGGCGCGAAATGCGCTGGACGAGACCATGCAGGGCATCATAACTGCGCTCAAGCGCTTCCACCGCCGGCCGATCCATGCTGCGGTGACCATCGTAGGTCGCGTCAAGCAGGGATTCCATGGCGTGGGTCAGATCGCCGATCGGGCCGATGCCGGCCATGCGCGCACCGCCCTTGAGCGTATGCAAATCGCGCTGCAGATTGACGATGAGTTCGCGATCCTGCGGAGCATCGCGCAGTTGCGCCATCACCGAATCAGAATGATCGAGGATGTCGTTGCCTTCCTGGACGAAGATATCGAGCAGATCCTGATCCATCTCGGGCAATTCGAGCCGGCCTTCGGGCTGCGGATATTCCTCGTAGGCGGTCTGGTCGATCAGCGACGACTCGTCGGCGATCGTCTCGATTTGCTGCGCCGGGGACGAGTCGATTTGAACCGCCTCGGCGAGGGCAACGACTGCTTCTGCTTCCGGCGCGGGTTCGTCAAACGTGATCTCGGATTCTTCTGCCGTCGGCTCGATTGCCGCCGCTTCGGGCAAGGCGGTCGTTCTTGATGAATTCGCGTCGAACGGCTCGATGGTCGAAGCTGCGTGACGTTCTTCGAGGGAAGCGAGTTCGAGAGATGCTTCGTCAAACTCGATCGGGGTCGCGGGAGTCGCGAACGCACTCTCCTCAAACAGGATCTCGTCGGCTGCGGACGCAGGCTGATCGAGTCCGGATCGGGAAACACTCTTGTCGGGCAGCCCGGTCAGGGCGCTGGCCGCCTCGACCAGCGCATCGAAATTGGTGTCTGCGGGCACATGCGACGGTGCCACAGGCGCATCCCAGTCATGCTCGAGCGACGGCAGTTCACTCGCCAGTTCCGCACTCGCGAAATCGTTGTCCTCCATCTTTTCAACCAGGGCCGCGGTCAGATCAAGCTCGGAAAAATCAAGTTCGGACTTGTACTCATGAACGGTTTCAACCGGATCAAGATTCAAGCTGGTTCCTGGCGCTTCAACGTCGGCATGCGCCACTGATTGGGTGTCAGGCTCGACCAAGCCAATGTCATCATCCTGATGATAGAACTGCAGCGAGTTCTCTGGTTCATGCAAGTTGTCGCGCAAGGCGGTGACGCGCGCCGTGAGTTCATCGGTGTTGGGCAGTTCACGGATACCGCTATCAAGACACATCATGACTTCGCGAACCATCGCCGCCGATTCGCCGAGCACGGCGATTCCACCGCGATCAACTGGAATGGCACTCGCGCGCATGCGCTTGAGATACCCTTCAAGCGGCGCCAGCAGTTGCGAAAGCGGGTCGATTTCGACCATCGCGATCGCCCCGCTCAAGGTATGAACGGCGCGCAGAACCGGTTCGGACACGGTCGAATCCGATTCTCCAGCCTTGGTGAGAAATTCGTCGACGACGCCAAGATGCATCGCTGTCTCGCTCTTGAGGATATCGAAGAGAACCGGATCGAGCCCTGGCAGAGGACCCGCGATGATCTCAGTCGATTCTTCTTCGAGTTCCACCGGTGCCGGCAGCGCTGAAGGCTCCACCTCGACCTTTGCCGGGGCAGGAATGCGGCGCGTGACGATTCGCTTGACCATGCGCTTGACTGTGGTGGTCGCCATTGGACGACTGGAAACGCTGACCAGTTCGCCTTCGGTCAGTCGCTCAGCGGCGTCCACGATGGCCTGAAGATCGGTATCAGCGGCGCCTTCGCCACGCAGGGCAGCCAGTTGCCCCGGCAATGCATTGATTGCGTGATCCACGAGCGACATGGCTTGGGCACTTGGTCCGATCGAACGGTCAAGAACGCGATTGAGCATGTTCTCGACTTTCCAGCTGAATTCACCAAGTGCCAGTGCGCCAACGAGACGTCCGGATCCTTTCAGGGTATGAAAAGAGCGGCGGAGCGGCTTGACCTGTTCAAGATCATCCGGCTTTGCGCGCCACAATGGCAACTGCGCACGGAGATTGTCGATTTCCTCCTGCACCTCTTCGATGAAGACATCGCGTATTTCGTCGTCAATCTCGTTGGAGGCCGTATTCTGAAAGCTGCCGTCTGCAGTGGCTCCTGCTGCAACTTCCTCCTCGATCTCTTCCTCGATCTCCTCTTCACGCTCGATCCAGCGACTGCCATCGGCATCGACGATCACACCGGCATCGGCGTCGGCATCGGCCCCATCCGCGAGCGGCTCGGCATCCGATTTCTCCGCAGCGCGATCATGCGTGGTTTCTGCCAGCCGAAGGCCGCCAACATCGTGCTCGTCGGGCAGGTTGTCTGAAGTATCGCCAACGATCAGACCGTGAATATCTTCGCCTGCGGCGACCTCCACGATACGGTCAAGCTCGGATGGCTCGTCAACATGTATCGCTTGTTCCGCCGAGGGATACTCGCGCTCTGCCGACACCGCGAAATCCAGCCCGTCGAGATCGACTTCAGTCGATTCACCCGCCGTTTCGGAGCGTAACGCTTCGGCTTGCCCCAAAGGCAGATGTTCGCCCCAACTTGGGAAGTCGGAAGACGCCTGGGCCAAATCATCCTTGTGATCGACAAAGGGTTGCGCCGACACATCGGACACGCGTGTCACGGGTTCGACGAGAGCGGCAGCGGCGGCGCGTAAATCCTCCGGGCTGACCGGCCCGGCACCATCCGGTCGACCGCCACCGTCGGGCTCGTCGCCGCCATCATTGGCGGGAATCGGCCAATAACCGAGGGATTCGAGGCTGGAACGCGTCACATCGAGGATCTTCTGACGCCCACCTCGCTGGTCACGAGTTGCTTCGAGGTAATATTCGATCGAGGCAAGCGCGTCGGCCAGATTGTCCATCTGTTCGGCGGTCGGAACGCGCCGATGACGAAGCAATTCCACCTCGACAAAGCGCACGATTCCACCCATCAACTCGGCAGCCGAACCCAGATCCAGCATGCGCAAGGCGCCGGAAATCTCTTCCAGCAATCGTGGAATCTGCTCGACGCGCTCGTGATCCCACGGTGATTCGATAAACGCGATGACATCATGCTTGGCCTGCTGGATGTTCACAGCGGCCTCGTGCATCAGCGCATCCAGGATCTTCCTGACTTCAGCCTTGGGCAAGTTGGTGCCCTCGCTGTCGCCTTCCTCACTGGTGGCGCCCAGACGCTCGATATGATCATCCAGCGAGGCCTCCACATAGAGCAAGGCACCCGCCACATCGAGCAGGGTTCCTTCATCTGCCTCACGCCGCCCCTGGGCAATCTCCTCGATCACGGCGCGCTGCTCGGTGACCACGCGCCTTGGCACACCGAGCCCAAGCATGCCGAGGGTGTCGCGCACCCGATCCAGCAACTCGACCTGACCCAGCAGATCAGCCGGGTCGCGCTGTTGCGCGCGCAGATAGATGTCCAGCGATTCCTTGACCCGCATGAGGTCGTCCTTGATCGCCACCGAGACGGTGTCGAGCAAAGTACGGTTGTGGCCGGAGATCGAACTTTTCGCGTGCGCCACTTCCCGATCGGTCGGTAGCAGCGAATCCAGCCCATAGGTGTCGCGGATCGCAGTGACGCGATCGGCGCGACTGCCGGAATGGGCAATGTAATAGAGAAGATTCTGCACCAGCGTGCGCGGTGGCAGGACCTGCATGCCGACTTCACCCTGCTCGGCGAAACGGCGGATTTCACGATCGACACCGCCGAACAGCAATTTCACCGATGCACTCGGCTCCAGGCTGCCATCGCTGATCGCATCGGCAACACCCGCCGCGACCCAGAACAGGCGCCGCGGCTCGTCGCCGGCAGCAACGGTGGCGCGCAGCCGATCCAGCACATCGCGCAACCTCGCGGTGTGCTGCGGGTTGCCTGAATCACGGAACCACTTGAGCAGGGCTCCCTGGAATGCCAGACGCAGGCGCAGGGCGAGACTGCGCAGTTCCTTCAACGACAATTCCGCGGGGAGGCCGTTCGCCGCCTCGGGGAGCGCAATGGTCAGATCAGGCGAAAACAGAGCGGAGTCGGTCAGCAGCTTTTCACCGCGGCACGCACGCAGGTCGTTGAGCAGGGGCAACAGGACAATCGGAATATCCTTGTGCCCGGTCTGTACACGCTCAAGATAGTCCGGCAACTGGACCATGCCGCGCATGAGCACCGAGTAGCCCTCATCGCGCTGGGCGACGGTATTGGCAAGCAAGGCATCGGCAAGGCGTTCCATTTCCTCGACCAGCATGGCTGCGCCGTACAGCTCAACCATGCGCAGGGTGCCTTGCGCCTGGTGCAGGTAGGTTGCACAAAAGCGCATGAGGCTGGTGTCGGTTGGCTCGTCGACATAGGCCTCAAGGGCCTGACGAGCCTGCTTGAGAGTCTCGTCGAGTTCGCCCTTGACCCAGCTCAGCGTGGTGAAATCATCGTGCAGTTTCATTTTTTTCTTTCGTCCTGGCGAAACCTGCCAACCATTTCCCAAACATGTCGGATTGCGTGTAGACCCCATTCGGCGCAGATGATCGACACGAGTGCCGCGTCGTCAAGTCGTGCTGT
Source organism: Dokdonella sp. (assembly GCA_039923515.1). Classification (GTDB taxonomy): domain Bacteria; phylum Pseudomonadota; class Gammaproteobacteria; order Xanthomonadales; family Rhodanobacteraceae; genus Dokdonella. Next base: position 12,458 of record JBDTCQ010000210.1, on the reverse strand, counting down.
GAACTGGCTGCCCCCGGGCCGCCCCAACTCCTTGGCTTGGCCCAATCCAGTAACGGGTCTGGCGCGGCAATTGCCGATTGCGGGTTGCGGTGGCGGGTTCTCCTTGGGTCTGGGAATCGTTGCTACAAACCGGGTGTTCAGCCCGGCAGCTTGAAGTCGGCGACGGAACGACGCAGGTCACCCGCCAAGTGGGCCAGGTTGCCGATTGATTCGGCGGTCTGGCTGGCACCGACCGAGGTCTGCGTGGTGATTTCCTGAATCACGTTCATCGTCGCGGAGATGTTGGTTGCCGCCGCGGACTGCTGACTTGCTGCGGCGGAAATGCTCTGGATGAGGTCGGCAAGGTCGTGTGAAACCTTTTCGATCTCGCCGAGAGCAAGACCTGCATCCTCGGCCAATCGGGCACCGGCCACGACCTCGGCGGTGGTCTGTTCCATCGAACTGACCGCCTCGTTGGTATCGGACTGAATCGTCTGCACCAGCGTTTCAATTCGCTTGGTCGCGTTGGAGGCGCGCTCGGCCAGTCGCTGCACTTCGTCGGCAACCACTGCGAATCCGCGGCCCGCCTCACCGGCAGAGGCCGCCTGGATGGCGGCGTTCAGAGCCAGAATGTTGGTCTGTTCGGCGATGTCGTTGATCAGTTCGACGATGGATCCAATTTCCTGCGAGGATTCACCGAGGCGCTTGATGCGTTTCGAGGTTTCCTGGATCTGGTCACGAATCGAGTCCATGCCTTGAATAGTCTGCCGCACGATGGCCGCACCCTTCGCGGCAATCTGCACCGAGCGCTGCGCCACCTCGGCGCTCTCGGTGGAATTCTTCGAGACCTCATCGATCGATACCGCAATCTCGTTGATGGCGGCGGATGCAGAGGTAATCTGCTGCGCCTGATGCTCGGCGGCTTCCGCCAGATGCATGGCGGTGGCCTGGGTTTCCTGCGCAGCGGCGGACACCTGCACGGCGGTCTCGTTGATCGTGGTAACCAGAGATCGCAGCGCCTCGACCGCGAAGTTGATCGAGTCCGCGATCGCGCCGGTAATGTCCTCGGTAACCGTCGCCTTTACGGTGAGGTCGCCTTCGGCCAGCGAGCCCATCTCATCGAGCAGTCGCAGAATGGCTTCCTGGTTGCGCTGGTTCAATTCCGCCGACATCTGGTAGCGACTTTGCTGGTCGCGGACCAAGGTAATGCCGAGCAGGATGACGAGGATGATCGCGGCGGCGGCGGCAATGGCACCCCAGAGCGGATTCGGGAAAGTGCGCTTGCTGCCGAGGGTGCTCAGGCGATCAGCCACATTACGCGCCTTCAGCAGCACGCTCTGGCTGTCGGTGAAGATGGCATCGGCGGCCTGCTTGACGGCCTGCAGCCCGGTTGAGGCGTCAATGATCTTGCGAACCGGCTCGTCCAGCCCATCCCATTGCTCGGACACATCTGTCAGGATCTGACGCGCATTGGCCTGATCGATCGGTTTGATGTTGAGTGTCGGCGCCCCATCAATCAGACCACCGAGCACCGATTTGTACAGCGCGGCATCGCGCGAAAAACCGTCAGCCGCGGATTGTGCGGCTTCACCGCCCTGACCAATCTCCTGAACACGACGGATCATGCGGTCGGCGAGCAACATCTGACGGGTCGAGATATACACCTGACCGGCCCCGCCATTGCGCTCGGTGAGGATGTTGACGACTTCGTTCATGCGTGAGTTGAGCACCGGCATCTTCGAGTTGAACTCGTTCGAGGTCGTCGCCGTGTCGAGCACGAGGCTTTTGCCGTCAAGGATCTTGGTTGCGTTGGTCAGCACCGGCTCCCACGCCGCATTCAGGTCTTTCAGTTCCTTGGCCACTCCGGGCTCGGTCGCATAAGCCGGCATTCCGGAATATGCCGTCGATGCCGGCGCATTGCCCTTGTTGAGGTAGCCCAGGTAGGCATCGATGTCGCGGGTGGTCTTGGACAGCTCGTCGAAGGCCAGCTCATTGCCGCCGGCCGCGTTGGCCGCGTAGGTCGTCAAGGCTTGTGATGCCACCTGAATCTCGGTGGTCAGGGCGCTGGCCTGCCGATCCTGGTTGCTCTTGATGGTCAGGTAAATGAAGTCTGCCGCCGCGAACGCAATCGACAACACCAGCAACACGATCAAGATGGTGTTGAGGCTGCCCGTCCGCTCGGAGCCCGAGAGTGCGCTGGAAGTTGTGCTCATCTTTTTACCTCACCCCTAAGTTGCACATATCCGGTCGAATCCAGGTGGATGGCCGGTTTGCTGTCATGCCGATGCTTGCTGGAAATCCGCCGAACGCACGAGAACGGCCATGCTGAACAGGCCCCACTCAATTTCGCCGAGTTGTATTTTTTCGCCGACATAGCGGCTATAGCGCTCGTCTTCTTCACCGTGCGCGTTCGCGCGCAGATCATCATTGAAACTGCGCTGCCCGAGCACCTCGTCAACCAGCAGGCCAACACTGCCGCCATGCTGACGCACCACCAGAATCCGCGTCGAATCGGTCATCAGGGCACGTTGGCCCTCTATGAAGTTGCGCAGATCAACGAGCGCCACGAGATTGCCGCGCACATTGGCCACGCCCAGCATCCAGGGCTGCGTGCCCGGAACGACCGTCAGCGCAGGCATGGTCAGGATTTCGTTGACTTCCGAGATGCTGCTGACGAGGTAATGCGCACCGACGCGGAAGCCGATGCCGCGCCACAGCCCCGGCGCGTCAATCTGCTCGGGCAAGCCCGCCACGTGGGCCAGGCTGCGCCGCTCGTAGTCGGCAAGCGCCTCGAAAGGTCCGGAAATTTGCGGGTCGGAGCTGGTGGTCATGCTCTTCGTCTCAGCCCGGAAGCAGATTGTCGATGCGCTGCAACAGGGACTTCGCATCAACCGGTTTGGTGAGGAAATCCCTGGCCCCCTGACGAAGACCCCAAACGCGGTCAGTCTCCATCGTCTTGGTCGTCACAATGAGGATCGGAATATGCCCCGTAATGGCGTCACGGCTGAGGTCGCGAGTCGCCTGAAAGCCATTCATGCCCGGCATGATGACGTCCATGATGACCAGATCCGGCCGCTCACGCTTGACGCCGACAATACCCTCTTCGGCACTGCCTGCGCTGCTGACCCGATGTCCGGCCTTCTCAAGCAAGGTCGTAAAAACCCTTACGTCGGTCGGTGAATCGTCGATGATGAAGATATGCGCCACCGCCTACCCCTGTGAGTCAATGGCCAAGCCTGAGGAAACTACTTCCAGTCCACGTGCCGCCGGATTGCGCCGAGCAATTCCTCGCGCGTGAATGGCTTGGTCAAATATTGTTCAGAGCCGACAATTCGGCCGCGCGCCTTGTCAAACAGGCCGTCCTTTGAGGACAGCATGATGACCGGCGTACCCTTGAACATCTGGTTGTTCTTGATCAGTGCACAGGTCTGATAACCATCCAGACGCGGCATCATGATGTCGACAAAGATGATTTGCGGTTGCTGGTCAGAAATCTTGGCCAGTGCCTCGAATCCATCGGTCGCGGTCACGACCTCGCAACCTTCCTTGCGCAGCAAGGTCTCCGCCGTGCGACGGATGGTTTTCGAATCATCTATGACCATGACTTTCAGGCCGCTGAAGCTGCCTTGCTTGGTCTCATCCACCTGGTAAGGACCCCCGACCGCTGTACTGAATAATAAGACACGCAAGAAGCGTGCCTACCTAACCCTGATTGGAAAAAATCAGTGCACAAGGCTGACGATCACAATCGATCGCGAACTTGGTGCCGACGGTCTCCAATATCACTGTGCTGCTTCTTAACCAATTCTTAGCTAATCTGTCAAGTTTAGCGCCTAAGTCCGCAGAAAATATTGGGAACCTGCCGCCAAAGGCATGTCTATTGACTGACTTCACCGGCACCGAGTGTAAACTAGCGAGACTGCATTCGTCGCCCGTTCCAGCTCAACGCCTCATCATCCATGGAGTCTCCGCATGGCCCGTACCCTGGCCGTCCTGATGGACGCCATTGCCGACATCAAGATCGCAAAGGATACGACCTTTGCCCTGCTCCTCGAAGCGCAACGCCGTGGGTACCGGCTGTTCTATCTGGCCCATGGGGATCTGGCCATTCGCGACGGCGTTGCCTGGGCTAGGCTTGCCGAGCTGGTAGTCCGCGACGAGGCTGGCAACTGGTTTGAACTTGGCGAACCCGCGTGGGCCGATTTGGGCAGCATTGACATCGTTCTGGCACGCAAGGATCCGCCGGTCGATGCCCAGTTCATCTATGACACCCAGGTACTCCAGCTCGCCCAGGATGCTGGCGTGCTCGTCGTCAATGACCCGCAGGGCCTTCGCGATGCCAATGAAAAGCTGTTCGCACAGCATTTCCCCCAGTGCTGCGCACCAACCCTGGTCGCACGCAGCGCCATCGAACTGAAGCGCTTCGCTGCCGAGCATGGCCGGGTCGTGCTCAAACCGCTCGATGGCATGGGTGGGCGGAGCATCTTTCTCTCAGCGCATGGCGATCCCAATCTGAATGTCATCATCGAAACTCTCACCGCAGACGGTCAGGCGTTTGCCATGGCACAGAAATTCATCCCCGAGATCAGCGCTGGCGACAAACGCATCCTGATGATCGATGGCGAGCCCGTTCCGTTCGCGCTGGCACGGATTCCGCAGGGTGACGAATTCCGCGGCAATCTCGCCGCTGGCGGCAAGGGCGTCGGCGTTGCCCTGTCGGATCACGATCGCTGGATCGCGGCCCAGGTTGGCCCCGAGCTCAAGCGGCGCGGCATGCTCTTCGTCGGCCTTGATGTCATTGGCGATTGGCTGACCGAGGTGAACGTGACCTCACCGACTTGTCTGCGCGAGCTGGACGCCCAGTACGGCCTCAATATCGCAGGCCAACTCTTCGACGTGATCGAATCCCGACTGGCGTGAGCAAATCTTCTTCCAGCAGTGCCGCCGACCGTCTCGGCGTCACCTTCCTCTTTTCCTTGATTGTCCATGCGGTCGTTGCGCTGGGCATCACCTTCAGCATCGCCAAGTCGGCGCCATCCTTGCCCGCTCTCGATGTGATCCTCGTGCAGTCGGCCAGCGGCCAGGCGCCCGACAAGGCCGATTTCCTCGCCCAGGCCAGCAACAGCGGCGGTGGCGAATCGGATACGGCCCGCCGGCCGAGCAATCCGCTGTCGAGCCCGATTCCAAAGCCGATCGAAGGCATCACCCCGCGCCCGACTGAGAACGGCGCGCCACGACCATCCACGCCGACCAAGGCTGAACTGCTGACCACGCGCAGCGCCGAGCGCGCGGTCGAGACGAGCACGGAAACACCCGACCGGGCCGATCTGCAGGCGCCCTCCGAGCGCGAAATCATCGAACGCAAGCTCGAGATGGCGCAGTTGGCCCAGGAGATCCAGCGCGAAACCGAAAAGTACGCGAAGCGACCGAAGAAAAAGTACATTTCAGCCAATACAAAGGAATACGCGTACGCAAGCTACATGAGCGCCTGGGTAGCTCGCGTCGAGCGCATTGGCAACCTCAATTATCCGGATGAGGCGCGCCGCCAGGAAGTGCACGGCCAGCTGGTGCTCACGGTCGGACTCAATCAGGACGGCAGCGTCAAGAGCATCGACATCATCCAGCCGAGTGGACACAAGGTGCTCGACGATGCCGCGATCCGGATCGTGCGCCTGGCCGCACCGTTCAATGCCCTGCCGAAGAACCAGGAAGCCATCGACGAACTCTACATCACGCGCACCTGGCAATTCCTAGAAGGCAATATCCTGCGCAACCGCTGAGCGCCGCAATAGCGGGCGAACGGCGATTGCCAAAGTTTTCATCTCGGTCCGGAAATTGGCGCGCCAGCGTTTGCGTGCGGCGATCGGCTTGCGCGTGGCCGGCGCGGCCTGCCGCACCGTACAATAGGACCATGCACGAGTCCTCAACCCTCTCGAATCAGTTGCTGATCGCGATGCCCAGTCTGCGCGATCCGAATTTCGAGCGCGGCGTTGCGATCGTTTGCCAGCATGGCGAGGATGGGGCCATGGGCATCATGGTCAACCGACTCTCCGACTATCGGCTGGGTGATGTACTGGCCCAGATGAACCTGCGCTCGGAATTGCCTGAGGTCATCGACGCGCCGGTTCTGATTGGTGGACCGGTGCAGCCTGAACGTGGTTTCGTCCTGCACACCCCTCACGGCGGCTGGGATTCTTCCTTCCGGATATCCGACTCGATCAGCGTGACCACCTCGCGCGACATCCTCGAAGCCATCGCCGCGGGCAACGGCCCCGACCACGCCATCATCGCGCTGGGTTACTCAGGCTGGAGTCCGGGCCAGATCGAACACGAACTGCGCGAAAACGCCTGGCTGACGGCACCCGTCGAACAGGCAATCCTGTTCTCGACGCCACTCCACGAACGCTGGCAAGCAGCGGCGACCTTGGTCGGCGTAAACCTCGAATGGATCTCGCCATATGCGGGCAATGCCTGATCCGAGCAGGTTCCGGAAATGACCGCCGCCGCCGGATACGTACTCGCATTCGATGTGGGTACGCGCACGATCGGGGTCGCCATCGGGCATCCCATCACAGGCAGCGCTCGCGCACTGAGCACTGTTTCAGTCAGCCACGGCCGGATCGACTGGACGGCGATCGACACCTTGATCAAGGAGTGGGAGCCCGTGGCGTTCGTGGTCGGCCTGCCGCTCGCACTCGATGGCAGCGAGCAGCCAATGACTCAAACCGCGCGCGCCTTTGGCGAGCAACTTCGGCAACGTTATGCGCGCAGCGTGCACGAGTCGGACGAGCGCTTCACTTCAAAAGAAGCCGCACGCCGATTTGCCCAGCAACGTGCGCAAGGCACGGCCAAGCGCAAGCATGGTGCCGACATTGACGCGCTTGCGGCCCAGATCATCCTTGAGTCCTGGCTGGCCGATCCCGACCCCGAGGCACCCTCAGCGTGAGTACCGACGTGCAGATTGATTCAAAAGGGAACCTGCGTCATTTGATCACGCTCGAAGGCCTTGGTGGTGATCGCATCAACGCCCTGCTCGTCCGCGCCGCCATGCTGCGCAAGGCGTTTGCAAAAGGTGTGCAAGGACCACAATTGCTGGCCGGGCGGACGGTCATCAACCTTTTTTTCGAAGCGTCCACGCGTACCCGGACCAGCTTTGAGCTGGCCGCGCGCCGGCTTGGCGCGAACGTGCTCAATTTCGACATCGCCAGTTCCTCGACTGGCAAGGGCGAGTCGCTCGAAGATACCCTGGCCACGCTGGAAGCCATGCACGCCGACGCTTTTATCGTGCGCCACAAAGAAAACGGCACGCCGGCACGACTGGCTGCCTGCGCGCGCAATGCGGCGATCCTGAATGCCGGCGACGGTAATCACGCGCACCCGACCCAGGGCCTGCTTGATGCACTGACGATCCGCGATCATCACGCCGATTTTTCGCAACTCAAGGTGGTCATCTGTGGCGACATCCTGCATTCGCGCGTGGCCCGCTCGGATATACATGTTCTCGACGCACTCGGTGCGGGCGAGATCCGCCTGTGTGGCCCGGCAGCACTGATGCCTGCGCCTGTCGAATTTCCACAATGCCGTCTTTTCGATGATTTCGATGCGGCAATCGCCGACTGTGATGTGGTGATCATGTTGCGTCTGCAACGCGAACGCATGATCGAAGCCCTCATCGACGACGAGGCCGAATATTTTTTGCGTTTTGGCCTGACCACGCAGCGCCTGCGCCAGGCAAGACCGGGCGCGTTGGTCATGCATCCCGGGCCGATGAATCGCGGCATCGAGATCGCGACTGATGTCGCCGACGGATCGCAATCGGTCATACTTGATCAGGTCGCCAACGGCATTCCAGTGCGCATGGCCGTGCTCGCCAGCCTGCTCTGCAACTGATTTTCGCATCCGGCGGATGCGCGCTCCAGCCAGATTCAAACGCCCCTGACTGCATCAATACCCAAGGATATGGACCATGTCGAAAATCCGCTTCAGCCTGCTTGTCGTGCTGATCCTCACTGCTGCCTGCAGCAAACCTGCCGAGGACAACTCCCCACTCGCTTTCATACCCGCCGACACGCCGTTCGTGATCACCAATATCGAAGCAGCGCCCGATGTCGCCGTGAAGACCTGGTCGCGGATGATGCAGGGCGCCTGGCCCAACTTGATCGGGCTCTACGATCGGATGCTCGATAGCCTGCCTGCCCAGGCCGACGCAGATGCAGCCCAGGCCAAGCGCGTGACCAAGGCGATCCTCGATGAAGTCCGCGGACTCGACACTACGGAAAAATGGGCTGGCGCCGGTTTTTCAATGAAAGCTCGCAGCGCGATCTATGGCGTCGGCCTGGTTCCCGTGCTGCGCGCCGAATTGGGCGATCCGGAAAAGTTTCGTGCCTTGATTGCCCGTGTCGAAGAAAAATCCGGTGCCAAGCTCACCACTTCGCGCATCGACGACCAGGACATCTGGACCATCGCCGTCGGCAAGGCCGAAACGCTGATCGCGATTGAGGACAATCATCTTGTCATCTCCTTGCTCCCGATTGGTGCCGACAAGCCCTTGCGCCGACGCGTGCTTGGGCTGGATCGCCCGGCTGAAAGCCTTCAGTCCTCCGGCGGCATGACAAGCTTCAACAAAGCCGAAGGTTATCTCGGCTACGGCAGCGGCTGGATGGACTTCAGGCGTGTCGTCAGCTTGATCGGAAACGATCCCGGCTATTCCGCATTCGCCAGCATGGATCCCAACATTCCAGCGACACTCGACGCCACCTGCCGCGGTGAATTCGAAGGCCTGGCTGCGCGTGCGCCACGCATCGTGATGGGCTACACCCGCTTTGATGGCCAGAATTTCGTTGCCAGAAGCCGCTTCGATCTCGATTCGGATCTGGCCAAATCGTTGATGAAATTGTCCTCGCCACCGCCGGGGTCTGCGGCGCCGTCGAACGCGCTCTACGACATCTCCTTGTCGTTGCCCGTACTCAAGATCAAGGACTTTTTGATCGAACGCAGCAACGCGATCGTCGAATCCCCGTTCAAGTGCGCTGCACTCGCCTCGATGAACGAGGCGGCGGTCAGCGCCAAACAGCAACTGGCCCAGGTTGTGCCACCCCCGTTCAGTGACGTCACCAGTCTGCGCGTCATGCTCAGTCATCTTGATATCCCAGAAAGCGGCAGCCCTGATGTGACCGGCGCCTTCCTGATCGGAAGCTCGGACCCGGCGAGCGTGATCGGCATGGCCCAACTGGTAATTCCCGGCTTGCGTGACTTCAAGCTCACACTCGACGGCAAGGCGGTCGACCTTCCGGCTGGAATCATCCCGACCGAGGTTGGTTATGCTCCGCAAATGCAGATCGCCGCAAACACCACGGCAATGGCGATAGGCACTGGCGATGGCATCGATCTGTCCACCTTGCTGACTGCCCCGGCAGCCAGTGACGGCCAGTTGATGCGCGCGGCCTATACCGGTGCCTTCTACGAGTTTCTCAGCTCAATGATGACGCGATTCTCGGCGATGATGCCAGAGAAGCAAAAAGCCGATCTCGAAATGCAGACCGCGCTCTACAAACTCTATGCAAGCTGGATCCAGTCGATCGACATCCGCATCAATGCCACACCGAAGGGCATTGAGATGATCCAGGATACGCGTCTGAATCCTTGATCCACAGGGTTCAAGGAAACATGCCGCGCCACCCGGCGCGGCATGTTTTCAGCGCTCAACACTGTTCCTGGGGCTTTGGCACCATTGCCGACCAGGACGACCGCAGAGGAGAGGATCTGACCCTTTGACAGGTTCATCGCAGCACGGGCTTCGCCAGCGATGCCGCCGTTTTCAGTTGTCGATTGCGAGCAACAGATCCAGGTGCAGGCGATCCCCGAGACCCGCGAGCTGGTTCGCCTCTCGCCAGGCCTGCATCACCGCTTCTGGCTCGACACAGCGTTCGCGACGGCCATCGCGATGCAGGATGGTGATCGCCGGATAGAGCTGGCGTAACCAGTGCAGATAGTCGATCGCGGCGGTCGCTGTCGCACGCTCGATTGCCCACGGATGAAACTCACTGAACACGATCGGACGGAATCGGGACAGGCTATGTTCGAATCCGCGCAGCGCAAGCGGCTCCATACCGGCGATGTCGATCTTGACCAGATCCAGTCGAGCGAGATCAGCGAGACATTCATCCAGCACAAAGGTCGGTACCGGGATACTCTGGCCGCGCTCCTCACGCAGACACTCACCGGCAGCGGCCAGCGTCGCGCTGTTCGAGGTATCCGGGTGGGTGCGCAGGTCGATCATGCCGCTTCGATCACTTGCCGCACCGGCGATGATCTCGACCTGTTTGTAGCCGTTGGCACGCGCGGCGCGGGCTATCAATTGCCGGTTGCGCGCAATCGGCTCGACTGCAATCACGCCCCCCTCAGAACCCACTCTGGAGGCCGCGAGCATCGTGAAGTTGCCTATGTTCGCACCGACATCGAGCACGACATCGCCCCTGCGCAAGCGCTCGCGCAGGACGGCGGCGACATGGGGCTCATGTTCAGAGCCCGCAACAATCGGCCTGCCGATATGCAAGTCCCCCGGATAGGCAAACAAATCGTAGCCATTGCAGTGGACCCGCTGCGGCGGCTCGTCGAGGTTGACCACGCTCCAGCGCCGGCCACGCCAGCCGGGACCCGCCGCTCCGTCATCCGCGGCGGCAAGCAGATGCAACGCGGGGTGGCGTGCGAGCCGATCGCGCAGTTCGCGCTCGGGGAGCACGTGCATTTCAAACACGTCGCGACGCCGCCACAGCACCCGCCGTAGCGGATTGAGCCAGCGATTGGAAGCGATGCCAAACAAGCGACCACGCCAGGATTCATCGCTGCTGTCGACGAACTGGAACACGGCCACGCCCCCGGGCGCGAGAACGCGCAGGAATTCGTCGACATAGCCCATCGCAAGCGCGGTCGGGATGTGTTGCAAGGTGATATGCGAGAACACGAAATCCACGCTGGCATCATCAATTCCGGCCAGGTCAGCGGCGGTGTTTTCACGGAACTCGATATTCGCGACATCGGCATTCAGGCGCCGAGCGGCGCTGATCATGCTTGCCGACACGTCGACGCCGATCACCTTGTCGAAATGGGTGGCCAACGCGCGTGACAGCCGTCCTGCACCACAACCGAAATCAATCGCCAGATCACGCCGCAAGGGAAACCCGCTCGGCGCGAGTGCGGCGAGCTGGCTGTCGATTTCCACTTGGCCGGTGGCGAGAAACTCGTCCGCTTTCCAGCGACCGCCGCGCTTGTCCTTGTGCGATAGCACCGCCCACAGCGGATCATCGTGGCCGAGCGCTCCCCAGACCCGGCGCAACGTCGCGAGTTGTGCCGCCCGCATGTTTGTCGGCATCGATCAGGCCACTGACGCTTAGGCCAGGTTTCTCACGTCGTCTCGCTGAGCTCGACGCCATCCAGACCCTGCGACAAGGTATGCGCATCGCCACCCTGGGCGAGTTTGATCTTCAGACGCACCTCATTGGTCGAGTCAGCATGGCGCAAGGCATCCTCGTAGGAGATCTCGCCGGCCTGATACAGCTCGAACAAGGCCTGGTCAAACGTCTTCATGCCGAGGTTGGTCGACTCCTTCATGACATCCTTGAGCTTGTGGATGTCACCTTGACGGATGTAGTCCTGGACCAGCGGCGTGCCGAGCAACACTTCAATTGCCACGCGGCGGGATTTTCCATCCGGGGTCGGGATGAGCTGCTGGGCGACCACGCCCTTGAGGTTCAAGGACAGATCCATGAACAACTGCGAGCGCCGATCCTCGGCGAAGAAATGGATGATGCGATCCATGGCCTGATTGGCGTTGTTCGCATGCAGGGTGCACAGGCAAAGATGGCCAGTCTCGGAGAAGTTGATTGCGTGTTCCATCGTCTCGCGCGTACGCACCTCGCCGATCATGATCACGTCGGGCGCCTGGCGCAGGGTGTTCTTCAGCGCGTTCTCCCAGGAATCGGTGTCAATGCCGAGTTCACGCTGGGTGATGATGCAGCCTTCGTGCTTGTGCACGTATTCAATCGGATCCTCGATCGTGATGATGTGCCCGGTTGAGTTGAGGTTGCGATAGCCGAGCATGGCCGCCAGCGAGGTCGATTTACCGGTACCGGTTGCACCAACGAAGATGATGATGCCGCGCTTGGTCATCGCCAGGGTCTTGATCACCGGCGGCAAGTTCAGCTCGTCGACGGTCGGGATGCGCGTCTCGATGCGACGCAGGACCATGCCGACACAGTTGCGCTGGTAGAAACACGAGACACGGAAGCGGCCGACGCCGGTGACGGCAATGGCGAACTGGCATTCGTGGGTTTTCTCGAACTCCTCGCGCTGCGAGGGCGTCATCACGTTCAGCACCATGTCGCGCGATTGCTGCGGGGTCAACGCGGTCTGGGTGATCGGCGCGATGCGGCCGTTGACCTTCATCGACGGCGCAACGCCAGCCGTGATGAACAGGTCCG
>JBDTCQ010000209.1:0-8965 GCA_039923515.1 Dokdonella sp. | reverse complement strand
GCGGCTACCAGTGGCGTGATCGTCATGCGTGCCTTGTCACGATCGACCATGGCGACGAAACCGGGCACACCATTGTCATCGACAAGAGTGGAAGCCATCTGCGTTGCCGGAACCGATGTGATGGTTTGTGGCGCGTTGAACACCACAACTGCAAAGGCTGCCGCGGCAGCGAACGCGCCAGTCGCCAGCCAGCGCCAGAAGGCGAGGTTATCCCAGACGCCGGGTTGCTCCGCGACAACCTTCTTGCGCGTGATTTCCGGCAGTTTGAGCGCCGAGCGGATGCGCGCCCAGACGTAGTCAGGCACCTGCACGGGTGCGATCTCGCGCATCAACGGCATGAAGCGCGATTCCCACATCGCCACCTCGCGCGAGAAACCGGCATCGCTGGCGATGCGGGCCTCGACCGTGCGACGCTCGCGCACATCGAGCACGCCCAGCACGTATTCGGCGGCCAAGTCGCCAGACGGAGGATTGGTTTGGCTGTCGATCGTGTTCATCGTTCGAGGCAGGCCTTGAGTTTTAGCAGACTGCGGCGAATCCAGCTTTTCACCGTGCCGAGCGGATTGCCGCTGCGTTCTGCCAGTTCCTCGTAGGTCGCCCCTTCGAAGAACGCGATACGGATCAAGTGGCGACGGGGCGCTTCCAGTTCATCGAGGCACACCTCGATGCGTGCCTGATCCTGGGCAACCTCGGCGACTTCGCTGGCCGTCGTGTCCGCTTCGATCTCATCGAGCTCGATCGGGGTTTGCCCGCGGGCGCCGGCATTCGAGCGCAGGCGGTCAATCGCCTTGTTGCGCGTCATCATCGACAGCCAGGTCATTGCGCTGGCCCGGGTGGCGTCAAACTGTTCGGCCTTGCGCCAGATGCCGAAGAAGACCTCCTGCAACACCTCTTCGGCTTCTGCACGTTGTGGAAGCACGCGCAGGCAAATTCCAAACAGCTTTGCCGAGGTCGTCCGGTATAGGCGCTCGAACGCCGCGGCGTCGCCGCCAGCCACCGCTAGCAAAAGCCGGTTCAGGCTTTCGCCATTGCCCGAATGTGATTCCACCTCTGCCACAGAAACCCCCGGATTCGAACAGCCAGCCGCAGCAGACCGTACAGGGTTCCGGAATTTTTCACCATCATTGATCAGTCGAGCGCGCGATTTTTGAACCACAGCAGGATCGCCGCCGCCGTCAGCACCACTTCGAGGACGCCCGTGCCCAGCGTGGTCGTGGAAACGGGCCAGAAGCGGGCGACGCTGATGATGCGGAATAGCAGGATCGGAACGTAGATGGAAAGAGCAAAAATCAGGCCAAACCGATGATTGCCGCTGAGCGCGGTCCAGGCGAACAGAAAGGCGAAGCCGAACTGCATGCCGCCGTAGATCACGGCGTACTCTGACTGACCGGAGTTGGACAACTGGAGAAAGCCAATTGACTGCGACGTTTGTGTCGGCATCAGCATGCACCACAGCGCCAGCAAGGTGTAGAGCACGGCGTTTATCCAGAGATACAAGGCGGTCATGCGGAGGTTCCATCGGGTTGGGTTGAGTGGGAGTAGACATGATTACGGCGCCCGCATCAAAGCCGGCACTGGCCGTCGAGGCGCGCAACTTCGGCAGCACCCATTGACTGCGCATCCGCATCCTCTGATCGCGCTGTTGGCGGAAATGCAATGCGCACCTTGAGGCTCTTGCCATCGTTGTCGCGGATGTTGGAGATGCCGCTGTACTCGCGAAGGACCCTGGTGTCGCTGGCATAGGCCATATGGATCGAGGGCAGGGCGAAACCAAACCACGAATCAAGCTCAAGCCGGAAACGTTGCACGGGCATACCATCGATCTGATCGGCTCCGGCCGGTTTCAGCACAAACGAGTACGTGCGCAGCCGGCTTGGCAGCAGGAATTCGAGCTTTTGTTCATGGCCACCGACAAGGGCATCCCAATGCTGGATGATGAAGCGATCGAAACCCGCATCGACAACGAGGCGCGGCACGACTTCGACCGGTGCGCTTTGTTCGGATTGCCCGCTGTTGCGACGAACGAAGACTTCGCGTTTGCCGTCGGCAGCGAGGCGCACCCCCTCGCGATAGCCAAAGCGGGCATCGTCGAGCGCAAACAAGGGTGCCAAAGGCTGACCGGCATCGTTGACTTGCTTGCGTGCGAAGGGCTTGCCATCCGCACAGGTAAAAAGGACCAGGCGCCGGGTTTCCCCGCCATCGACCGTGCTCCAGTGTGTTTCAGTGTAAAGCGCGCGCCCCTTGGCATCGTAGGCGGTGCCCGTGGAGTGCTCAACTGGCGTCGATGCGAGCCCGATCGATGCCGTGGTGAAGGCAACCAGCGACATGCCGGCAAGCGTGCTGCGGCGAGTTCGCGATCGGAGATGCATTGCGATTGGCTTCGACATGGACGCGGGGTCGGATGATGGCAGTCATCGGATATACGGCGCGAGCCGCAGCGCGGATGCAGTGTCAGTGGTCGAGGCAGTGGCGTCGCATCCCTGCTTGCCCACGAGCTGAAGGCGGTACCTGTGGTTTTGACAACGCCCATTCATTTGTTGGCGGCTGCTGGGCTCCACTTGCACGGGTTTAGCGCAGGCGGAAGTCCTGGCAACGAAAGCGGCTGTTGCGGGTGTTCTTGGCAAGGGCTTCCAGCGGCATCGGTGAGCTGAACAGCGGGCCATCGTGGCACAGTGTGTGGAACTCGCCGTTCTCGCCGCAGGGATCAACAGCGCCCGGCAGTTCGGCGAGGAATGCCTGGTCAAACTCACGTCCACAAAACGCGCCATCCAGTTGTTCGAGATCGACCGTGGTAACGACGGCGCGATGTCCGCGGCCGAGGAAATCACGCGCGAGTTCGTCGGTCGGTGTTTCCCAAAGGGGGAAGGCGGCCTTCCAGCCAAATCGTTGCAGGCAGGCTTCGCGCCATGCGCGCACCTCGGCGAGGAAAAGGTCGCCAAAGGCGATCACCTCACAGGCGGGTGTTGTCGCACGAGCTTGATCCAGCGCCAGGGCGAGGCCGGCTTCGTAATCCGCGTTGGCGACCTCGCCATCCACCCGCATTTCAATCAGCGGAAGACCGAGCGCATCGGCTTGCGCGCGAAGAACGTCGCCCCGAATATCGTGCGTGGCCACGCGATCACTGGTGCGATCAAACGTAGTCAGCAAACTTTCCACTTTCCAAGCTGGATCGGCGAGCAGCCGATCCAGTGCCATCAGGCAATCCTTGCCACCACTCCAGGCCAGCAGGATTGGAGTTGCCACGGTGGACTCAGGCAGCGGAGCGTGAGGCGCGCTTGCGGTCGTTCTCGGTCAGGTGCTTCTTGCGCAGACGGATTGCCTTCGGCGTGACTTCAACGAGTTCGTCATCCTCGATGAACTCCAGCGCCTGTTCGAGCGACATCCTGATCGGTGGAGTCAACTGCACGGTCTCGTCTTTGCCAGCTGCGCGGACGTTGGTCATCTGCTTGGCGCGCAAGGCGTTGACGGTGAGGTCATTGTCCTTGGAATGGATGCCGACCAGTTGGCCCTCGTAGATCTCGTCGCCTTCATTGATCAACAGGCGACCCCGCTCCTGCAAGCTGATCAGCGAATAGGCTGGCGAGGGGCCCTGACCGTTCGAGATCATGACGCCGTTGGGGCGCTTGGCAATCGCGCCTTCCGAGCGTGGGCCGTAATGATCAAACACATGGAACAGCAAGCCGGTGCCGGCGGTGATCGTGCGGAATTCGGTCTGGAAACCGATCAGGCCACGGGCCGGGATCATGTATTCCAGGCGCGCACGACCGCGTCCATCGAGTTCGATATTGGAGAGTTGCCCGCGGCGGCTGCCGAGGCGCTCCATGACGCCACCCTGAAATTGCTCATCCAGGTCGACGACTAGCTGCTCGTAGGGTTCCTGAAGCTCCCCATCGACTTCCTTGAGGATGACTTCGGGACGCGATACAGCGAGTTCGTAGCCTTCACGGCGCATCGTCTCGATCAACACCGAGAGGTGCAATTCGCCACGACCGGAAACCTTGAACTTGTCCGGATCCTCGGTCTCTTCGCACTTCATCGCGACGTTGTGCAGCGTTTCGCGCAGCAGACGCTCGCGGATCTGGCGGCTGGTCAGGAACTTGCCGCCGCTGTGATCCTTGGTCCCGGCGAACGGCGAGTTGTTGACCTGGAACGTCATGCTGATGGTCGGCTCGTCGACATGCAGCACCGGCAATTGCTCGGGCGCATCCGGCGCGCAGATCGTGTCGGAGATGCTCAAGGATTCGATGCCGTTGATGGCGATGATATCGCCCGCCTCGGCCTCAGCGACTTCGCGGCGCTCCAGGCCCATGAAGCCGAGCACCTGCAGAACTTTCGCGTTGCGCTTCTTGCCATCCTTGTCGACCACGACAACCGGCATGTTGGTGCGCACTTTGCCGCGCTGGATGCGGCCGATGCCGATCAAGCCGACATAGTTGCTGTAGTCGAGCTGGCTGATGCGCATCTGGAATGGACCATCCGGATCGACCTGCGGTGGCGGCACGTACTTCATGATCGCTTCGTAGAGCGGGGTCATGTCGCCCGAACGCACATCTGAATCAAGCCCGGCATAACCGTGCAGGGCGGAGGCGTACACAACCGGAAAATCGAGCTGCTCATCAGTCGCGCCCAAGCGGTCGAATAGATCAAACGTGGCATTGAGCACCCAGTCTGGGCGCGCGCCCGGGCGGTCGACCTTGTTGATCACGACGATCGGCTTGAAGCCCATCTCGAAGGCTTTCTGGGTGACGAAGCGCGTCTGCGGCATCGGCCCGTCCATCGCATCGACCAGGATCAGCACGGTATCGACCATCGACAGCACGCGCTCGACCTCGCCACCGAAGTCAGCATGGCCCGGGGTGTCGACGATGTTGATGCGGTTGTCACGCCAGGTGATCGCGGTGTTCTTGGACAGGATCGTGATGCCACGCTCCTTTTCCTGATCGTTGGAATCCATGACGCGTTCGGCAAGCACGGTACGCTCGCTGAACGTGCCGGATTGCTTGAGCAGGCAGTCGACCAGGGTCGTCTTGCCATGATCGACGTGGGCGACGATCGCGATATTGCGCAGTTTTTCAATGGACATCGGGAATACCAAACGACCTCGTAGCGGGCCATTGCAAGGAGAAGAATCGGGGTCCGCGACGCCGCGGCAGCCGGATATTATGCCCGTTTTTGGGTTGGGCGCGAGACTTTTGCCGTCCAGACGTCAGAAAGTGTTGCGTTGCAGCAAGAAGTGGTGAGCGGGGGAGCGGTTAGCGGTTAGCGGGAAAGGCAGTCCGGGCGAAATCAGCCTTGTGTAGGAAACGGCTTCAGCCGTGATGCTCCTTCTGCCAACCGCTCCCCCGCAATTCAACGCGGCAACCTTTCCAGATAGCTGGACTGCCTTTCCCGCTATCCGCTCCCCCGCTGACGGCTGACCATCGATGCGGGTACCATGCGCCCATGCGCTTCGTTCTCACCTTGCTGACCACGTTCTGTCTGCTGTTCCAGCAGGTCGTCGTGGCCGCGTCGGTTTGTGCCATGGAAGCGGCGCCAGTTGCAGCCGCGGCGATGCCGGATCACTGCGCTGGCATGGCCAGTCCGAAGGAATCACCGGCCTTGTGCAAGGGCCATTGCGCCCCTGAACTCGCCGTCGTACCGGATTACAAGTGGCCGCCAATCCACTTTGTCGCGATGCTGGCGCCGAGTCCGGAGTGGTTGTTCGTTCCAAGCTTGCCCGATCCGGGCACCCCGGCGATCCCGCCTGTCCATCGATCCGACCCGCCTGCGCGACTGCGTTTCTGCAGTTTGCTGATCTAGGCATCCACCCGAAATCTCGTCCGATTCCCTGCCGTCGCTGCGGGGTGTCTTCGCGTTTGCGTGGGTGGAGTTGCCATGAATTCGTTTGCCGTTGTTGCTGAGAGGATCCGTTGCCGGGTCTGCTGCCGGGTGTTGCCCGCTTGTTTGTTTGTCCTGTTTGCGGGGGCGAGGATCGGCAACGCCGCCGAGTCCGAGTTGTCGCTTGATGCGGCCATTGCGCTGGCCCTGACCAGGGCGCCGATGATCGAGGCACGCGAGGCCGGAATCGCTGCGGCTACCGAGGAAGTCGCACGTGCGGCAGCCTTGCCGGATCCGATGCTTGCTCTCGGTGTACAGAACCTGCCGATTGCCGGGGCCGATGCCTACTCGCTCGATGCCGAGGGCATGACCATGCGCAGTATCGGCATTACTCAGGCCTTGCCATCGCGGGCCAAGCGCGAGGCCCGGCGCGGATCAGCGCTGGCCTTTCAATCCGAGGCCGACGCAACCCGTAGCGCAACCGTGCTGGAGACGAAGCAAGCGGTTGCCAGTGCCTGGATCGCCTTGTGGGCCGCCGAGCGCGAGCGGTCCCTCATCGAGGAGTTGCGCGAACAAGCGCGACTCGCCGTCGCCGCGTCGAAAGCGCGCCTTGGCGGCGGTGCGGGCACGGCCAGCGATGCGCTCGCCGCGCGCGCGGCCGAGCTTGAGCTGGACAACCGTCTTGATGATGCCGAGGCCACTGTCGAGCAGGCACGCGCGGGTCTGGCTCGCTGGATTGCCGACGCCGCTGGACGTGCGATCGCTACATCGCCGGATTTTTCAGAACTGCCGCATACGCAATCCGAGTTACTTGAACAGATTGATCGGCAAGCGCCGTTGCGAGTCTGGGATGCGCGGGAATCTTCCGCGGATGCGGCGCTGGCGATGGCGAATGCCGAGAGGCGGCCCGACTGGAGCATCGGCGCAGGATTTGCCAAGCGCGGCGGCGATGCTTCAAACGTGGTCTGGCTCGAGGTTGGCATTGGCCTGCCGGTGTTCACGGCGAATCGACAGGATCGCGGCATCAACGCGCGCCGATCCGACCTGCAGGCGATCCGCGCCGCGCGCGAGGATGCACGGCGCAGCGCCGAGGAGTCCGTGCGCAAGGATCTTGCTCTGTGGTCGGCACTGGGTCGCAAGGCCACGCGTTTTCGTGAATCGATTCTGCCGCTCGCCCACGATCGCAGCGCGACAGCGCTTGCCGCGTATTCGGGTGGCGCTGATCTCGATCGCTGGCTGGTCGCGCAGCGCGATGAAATCGCCTCGCGTATCGAATACGCAAAGTTGCTCGCGGAATGGGGACAAGCCTGGGCCGCACTGACCTGGTTGCTGCCTGAGGAGGGCGCACGATGAACACACGAATTCTTGCATCGATCCTGGTGCTGGCGGCATTGCTTGCGACGGCGCTCGGTTCCTACTGGCTGGGAGCAAACAGCCGGGGATCTGTCGGCCCGAGCAACAAACCGGCCAGTGCCAAAGCGGAGGCGATCTATTGGTACGACCCGATGGTGCCGGACCAGCATTTCGACAAACCCGGCAAATCACCCTTCATGGATATGGAGCTGGTGCCCAAATACGCCGATGCCGAGGATACCGCGACGATCAAGGTGTCCTCGATCACGCAGCAGAATCTCGGCGTGCGCACGGCGGTGGTTGAGATGGGCCGGCTGGGCTCCTCGCTGCGCGTGCCGGGAAGCATTGAATGGGACCGGCGCGCATCGCGTGAAATCAGTGCGCGGGTCGACGCAATTGTCGACAAGCTGCATGTGCGCGCGGCGTATGAGCCGGTGCGCAAGGGCCAGCCACTGGTCGAGTTGATTGCGCCGGCGTGGAATGCGGCCGCGCAGGAATATCTCGCCCTCGAGGCGTCGCAGTCCGATGATGCGCGCGCACTCCGCTCGGCGGCACGCAATCGCTTGCGTGTGCTTGGCATGGATGAAACTCAGATCCACAATTTGCGCGGTGGCAAGGTCAGCATCGTCGTGCGGGCGCCGGTCGATGGCGTGATCGGTGCGTTGACGATCCGTGAAGGCCAGAGCGTGCAAGCGGGGATGTCGTTGATGACCATCAACGGTCTCGATACGGTCTGGGCCGAAGCCGCGATTCCGCAGGCGCAATCGATTGGCGTGCGCGCTGGCATGGCGGTTGAGGCAAGGCTGAGTGCGTTTCCGGGAGAGGTATTTGCAGGCACGGTCGAATCTCTGCTGGCCGATATTGACGCAGGTACGCGTACGCGGCGCGCACGTATCGTCCTCGACAACTCCGATCATCGTCTCGCTCCGGGCATGTTTGTCGATCTCAGCTTCGCCGCCACCGAAGGCGTCACACATCCGCTGATACCCGACAGCGCCTTGATCGCGACCGGAAGTGATGCGCGGGTGATCATCGAAACCGGGCAGGGCAGTTTTGCACCGGTGCGCATTGTTGCCGGACGCTCGGCGGCAGGCCAAACCGAGATCCTCGAAGGGCTCAAAGGCGGCGAGCAGGTCGTCGTCAGCGGTCAGTTCCTGATCGACTCCGAAGCCAGTTTGTCGGGCGTGCTTGATCGCCTGTCAGCGCCGCCGTCCACGGCACCGATGCCACACGACGCGCACGAAGGCCACACCATGCCGGCCGACCAAGGTGATCACTCGGGCCACGCGATGCCGGCGCAAGCAGACCCGCATGCTGACCATGACACGCATGAAGGTCACGAAATGCCAGCCAATCAAGACGAGCATTCAGGCCACGCAATGCCAGCGCAAGTGGATCCGCATGCTGGCCACGATATGCATGAAGGCCACGTTATGCCCGAACCTGCGTCCAAGGATCCGCAGCCATGATCCTGCGCCTGATCCACTGGTCGATCGGCAACCGCTTCCTTGTTCTGGTCGGCGCACTCACACTGGCCGTCGTCGGCATCATCGCTGTCGTGCGCACGCCCCTCGATGCCTTGCCCGATCTTTCCGACACCCAGGTCATCCTGCGCACGAGCTGGCCAGGGCAGTCTCCGCAGATTGTCGAGGATCAGGTCACCTATCCGCTGGCGACGACGATGATGTCGGTGCCCGGTGCGACCACGGTTCGCGCATTCTCGTTCTTCGGCGATTCGTATGTTTATGTGCTTTTCGAAGACGGCACCGATCCGTATTGGGCGCGTTCGCGCGTG
>JBDTCQ010000208.1:0-6151 GCA_039923515.1 Dokdonella sp. | reverse complement strand
GCCAGCGCATTCAGGAACGCCGCGCCGACAATGATCGCGGTACCGTGCTGGTCGTCGTGGAAGACCGGAATCTTCATGCGCTCGCGCAGGGTGCGTTCGACGATGAAGCATTCCGGCGCTTTGATGTCCTCGAGATTGATGCCGCCAAAACTCGGTTCAAGACTGGCGATAATCTCGATCAGTTTTTCCGGATCAGACTCGTTGATCTCGATGTCAAACACGTCGATTCCGGCGAATTTCTGGAACAGCATGCCCTTGCCTTCCATGACCGGCTTGGCCGCGAGCGGTCCGATATTGCCAAGGCCGAGCACGGCGGTGCCATTGGTGATGACGGCGACCAGATTGCCGCGCGAAGTCATTTCGGCGGCCATGTTTGGATCGCGCACAATCTCCTCGCACGCAAACGCGACGCCCGGCGAATAGGCCAGTGAAAGCTCGCGCGCTGTGACTACGGATTTGGTCGGTACGACCTTGATCTTGCCGGCCGGCGCGCGTCGGTGATATTCGAGTGCGGCTTGCTTGAGGAGTTCGATATCGCTGGACATGGTGCGGGCTGAAGCCTCTGAGATGGCGATTTTGCAGGGTTTTTGACTATATCACGCAGGTTGTCGTGGACATCGTGGGAGTCACTGAAAGCTGTCAGGATCACTCGCGATCAAAGCGAAAGCACCAAATCCTCCGCCTCGACGCGATCGAGGCGGATACGATTGGCGAACAGCGAAAACGCGAGCATCGCGGCAAGACCATTGGCATGACGGATCCATCGCGGCAGCCAGTTCGGTTCGATGATATAGCCCGATTCGAATTGCGTTTCGAGGGCGACGACATCGTGCAGGCTCATCTTGCCGGCAAAGAGATTTCTGCACAGGTTCAACTTGCCGTTCTTCAGTGCCCAGCGGAAAAAAGTATGCACTGACAGCAGTCCATGCAGATAGACAGTGTCCTTGGTGAATGCCGAGCCGCCGTTCAGCGGCGAGCCGCGGAATACGCGCTGGGCCGAGGAGAAGCTGTCGGCTTCGGTCTGGCCGGTGTCGAGGAAATAGCGGAACACCTCGATGAAATCGGCGCCATGCAGGGCCATGTCGATGGCGAGGATGCGCATGCTGATGCGCTTGATGCGCTCGATATCGAGCGATCCGGTCATCAACTCGGCAAAGACGGCCAATCCTTCCTGGGTAGCCGTAATGCGGGGCGAGCTGAGACCGAGCGAAGCGAGATTCGGCTGGCGTCGACCGTTCAGCGCCGTCAGCGTGTGCACGTAGGCTTCGTGTTCGAGCAACTGGTTGCGGTCGTATTCGCTGAAGCACGTCGCCGAGCGCAGGCGGATCCGGGTGGCACCGGCGGCCGCCTTGGCGATCAACTGGTCATCGACCTCGACGCGCACCGTACCCGCACCGAAGAAGACATCGAGTTGCTGCTGCAGATCTTCGCGCAGGACGCCGGCGGGGATGCAATAGTCCGCTTCGCTGCTGAGCACTTCACTATCGAGTTCGCTGGCGAGGCTGATGAAATGCCTGGCGGCATCCAGATTGCTGAGTTCGCTGCCGGGCAAGCGCAGGCCCGGACGACCAAACAATCGGATCGAATGGGTGGTCAATTCAGGCGTGCCGACCGTATCCAGCAGTTCGGTCGCTACGCGCCAGGATTCCGCGCTGCGCCGGATGTAATCGCCAACCGGATGCTTGGCATCGGCGGCATCGTGGATGGCCATGATCGTGTTGCGCAAATCCGCATGATCCGATTGCGGGTATTCGATCACCGGCATGCTCACCGTGCCCTTGTGCCAGCGCTCGAGAAAAGCGGTCTGCGCTGAGGCCGGCCAGCTTACCGAGCCGAGCAGTCGGATGCCCTTGACCGCAGCGACGAGTTGCCGATCAAGATCGGCATGACGCTCCAGGCTGTCGGCTGCGCTGCTCATGGGTCGCCGCAATATAGCGCAGGCGCAAGCCAGGTGGTCGCCTGCGCTCGATCAGTGCCGACCGGATTTCTCGTCGACCCGACGCCCGAGGGCCTTGGTCAGCGCGCGGTTTTCACCTTTTCGCCGGAGCTGGATTTCGAGGCTGTCGGCGGCGCTGGAAAGTTCATCGCGGAGTTTCAGGTAATTGTGCCAACGTTCGCTGCCGAGCCGGCCGTCATCGAGGGCGGCGCGCACACTGCAGCCTGGTTCGCTCACGTGGCTGCAATCGCCGAACCGGCAGCTTTGGGCCAACTCTTCAATATCGCCAAACTGATCGCCATCGAGTTTTTCCTCGCCGGTCAGTTTGATCTCGCGCATACCCGGGGTATCGATCAGGCAGCCACCCGTTGGCAGCTGGATCAAGGCGCGATAGGTCGTTGTGTGTCGGCCTCGGCTGTCGGTTTCACGGACACTGTTGGTCGCCTGGCGCGATTCGCCGAGCAAAGTGTTGGTCAGGGTCGACTTGCCCGCACCGGATGAGCCAACCAGCACCGTTGAACTGCCGGGTCCCAGATACGCAAGCAGGGGCGCGATGCTGTCAGCGGATTTGGCGTTGATGGCATGAATGGGAATGCTCGCCGGCATGCGCTTGCGCAACTCGTCGATGGTCGATTCGATCTCGTCCGCGGTGTCGGCCTTGGTCAGGACGATCACCGCGCGAGCGCCACTGCCCTCGACGAGCATCAGGTAGCGCTCAATACGCGCCGGATTGAAGTCACCATCCAAGCCACAGATGACCATGACGGTATCGATATTGGTCGCGATCAACTGGCGCTGGTGACGTTCGCCGGCCGCCGCGCGCGCCAGTTCGCTGCGCCTCGGCAGGATCTCTTCAATCGAGGGTGGTTTGGCCGAACTGACGAAGACGAAGTCGCCGACGGCCGGTCTTTCGCTGGGATCGATGCCAGGCTTGATGAAGCGTGGGGCCGGTTGTGCGTTGAAGGCGTGATCGCCATCGTGCAGTTCGTATCCCGCGCGATGCTGGGCGATTACACGGGCCACACGCATTCCATGCGGATCTGCCGGCACGGTGGGAAGTGCGCCACGCCAGCCGATTTGGCTCAGCGGTGATTCGGGGACGTCAGTCATCGCCGCGATTCTATCCCGAACATTTCAGGCTTGCCCGAAGCATTGTCGGATAGTGCGAGTTCGTTGCGGGACCAACGGTTGACGGGACTCAGCTTCCGCTTTTTCCGGATTTTGCGAGGGCAGGCGTCTGTGCGATGCGGCGGTCAGACTCCTTTTGCAGGACCTCGACCAAGGCGCCGTCATTGAGTGAAGCCTGTCCGGTCACAACGATTTCCGCGCCGGGCTTGAGCCCCTCAATCACCTGCACGCGTGCACCGCTGTCGTAACCCGTTCGGATCGGCTGGAGGTGTGCCTTGCCGTCCTCGATGACATACGCGGCTTCTGCACCGCGGCTGCCGAGTACGGCGGCTTTCGGCATCAATACGGCATTCGCCAGATGCAGGAACGCTATATCCATGCGCGTAAACAGGCCGGGGCGCAGGCTGAGATCGCGGTTGTCGATACGGACGGTGACCTTGACGGTACCACTGTCGCGATCGACCACCGGTGCGACGCGTTCGACCTTGGCCTCGAAGTGACGGTTGCCGAGTGCGTCGACTGTGAAGTCGACCTTCTGGCCGGCGGCAATCGCCACCGCATCGCGCTCGGGTACACGCAGTTCGGCGCGCAGATCGGCGAAATTGGCCATGTCGAAAACGCCATCGTTGGCGGCAAGCAACTGCCCCTGCTTGACCCAGCGGCGCGTGATGATGCCGTCAAACGGTGCGCGGATCTCGCTCTTGTCGACCCGCACGCGGGCCAGATTGACCTCGGCGCGACGCACGGAAAAATCGGATTCGGCCTGGTCCTGGGCATTTGCGGCGATCAATTGGCGTGCCAGCAGCTTTTCGCCGCGCGCGACATCATTCTTGCGACGCTGCAGATCGGCCTCGGCCTCGCGCAATTGCAGACGGCTGTGCGCCGCATCCACGCGGGCAAGCAGTTGCCCCTTGTGTACCGGATCACCTTCCTCAACCAGCAATTCCAGCACGGTTCCGGGAACCTCGCTGATGAGTTTGGCTTCGTGCTCCGCCTGCAGGGTTGCGGTGGCGGCATAGCGTGCAGTCAACTCGCCTTGCACGACGAGGGCGGTTTCAACCGGTTGGGCGTCCTTTGTTTCCGCTTTGATGGCGGTCGTCGCCGGCGGCGCGGAAACGTTCGAGCAAGCGGCAAGCGCAGCGGCCAGGGCGAAGGACACGGGGAACAGGGTTGTCAGGCGGGGCATGGCTTTATCGATCGATTGGTGTTGTAGGTAACTATAACACCTAAACTCGATCTGTCAATCCTCGAAGAATGGGTAAAGTCTGATGGTGCGATGCGACATCCGCATCTGCCGAAGGTAGGGGCTGGATCAATCCCGTTCGTCGGTTCATTGGATGCACCGATGACGCATTTGGTTGCGACCAGGCGAGGCTCAGCATCCGTGTGCAGTGCACCATTGCTGTTGTTAAGATGCCGGAAACTTGCTTTCATTCGATGGCCGATATGCCCCAGCGACCTGTCCAGACCAGTTCCCGGCTCCACGAAGTCCGTTACGAAATTCGCGGCGCGCTCAGTCACCGAGCGCGCGAGCTCGAAGCCGAAGGGCGCGACATCATCCGATTGAACATCGGCAATCCTGGCGCGTTCGGATTCGAGGCTCCCGCGCATATCCGCGAGGCGGTCACGCGCGCACTGCCGAACAGCGAGGCGTATTGCCAGCAGCAAGGTTTGCCGCAGGCACGAGAGGCGATTGCCGCGCAGCAGCGCAGTCGTGGTTCTGCGAATGCAACAGCCGAGCGCGTCTTCATCGGCAATGGGGTCAGCGAGTTGATCGACCTGAGCCTGCGCGCCTTGCTTGATCCCGGCGACGAAGTGCTGATCCCGGCGCCTGACTACCCGCTGTGGACGGCGGCAACGATCCTCAATGCCGGCAAGGCTGTGCACTATCCGTGTCCGGCAACGCGCTGGCATCTGCCTGATGTCGAGGAAATAGCCGCCTTGATCACGCCGCGCACGCGCGCGATCGTGTTGATCAACCCGAACAACCCGACTGGCGCCAACTATCCGCGCGCACTGCTAGCCGCCATTGTTGCGCTGGCCGAACGCCACCGCCTGGTGTTGATGGCGGACGAAATCTACGACGGTATTCTCTACGATGACGCCGTGTTCCAGCCGCTCGCCGAGTTGGCAGGTGAACTGCCCTGTCTCAGCTTTGGCGGCTTGAGCAAGGTGCATCGTGCCTGTGGCTATCGCGTCGGCTGGTTCACCGTATCCGGCAATTCGGCGCGCATTGCCGACATGCTGCATGCGTTCGATCTGCTTGCCGCGCTGCGTCTTTGCGGCAATGTGCCGGGTCAATGGGCGATCGAGCCGGCGTTGCACGGCCCAGATACAATCCGTGCATTGACCGCGCCAGAAGGACGTCTGCATCAATCGCGTCGGGCTGTCCTCGATGCGGTCGGACGCAGCGAATTTCTCGATGTCGTCGCCCCGGCGGGCGCCTTGTATGCATTTCCAGGCGTGCGTACCGGGACGATCGCGGTATTCGACGATGAGCGCTTTGCCCTTCATCTGCTGGAAAGCGAGAACGTCCTGATTGTTCCGGGCTCCAGTTTCAATGTGGATTATCGCGACCGCTTCCGCATCACCTTGCTGCCCGAGGCCGAGGTTATTGCAGAGGTATTTGACCGCATCGAAAGTGCCTTGATCAGAACCGCGGAGAATTCCCGGCGCGCACGTCAAGTCGCCTGAGTCCCTCGTCTGATCGTGACCAGCGCCCAACGCCGCCGCAACTTCCTCGCCCTCGGTGATTCCTACACGATCGGTGAAGGCGTTGACGAGGCGCAGCGCTGGCCCGCGCAACTGGTCGCCCGCTTGGGCGAACATTCGGTGGATGTCGGCGCTGCCGAGATCGTGGCCACGACCGGCTGGACCACCGACGAATTGCAGCAGGCGATTGATGCGCGTGACTTCACGTCGCCCTATGCCCTCGTCAGCTTGCTCATCGGCGTCAACAATCAATATCGAGGTCGTGACCTCGACAACTACGTCGGCGAGTTCAGCGCGTTGCTGGAATTTGCTGTGTGCATGGCCGGTGGTGATGCCAGCAGGGTCATCGTCATTTCGATCCCGGACTGGGGCACG
>JBDTCQ010000207.1:0-8729 GCA_039923515.1 Dokdonella sp. | reverse complement strand
CGGCGTTCAAGCATGAATGCGGACGTTGGTACCGGCACGAAGCGCAAGATCACCACGAGCATCACGCTCGCTGCAATCCAGAGCAGCAAGGCAACTCCGATCCAGCGGGCGATGCGGCGGGGCAGGGATTGTTTCGCAGGCTTCCTGGAATTCATCTGGCCGATTGTGCCATCCAGGCGCTGCAGAATGGCGCTCGCAAAAAAACGGGCGCGGAAATCCGCGCCCGTTTCGCAACCATGAAGCTTGCAGGGTTAGCCCTACAGCGGAGTGCACATATAGGACGGGTTCGCTGCCTCGAATCCGTCGAAGAAGATCCGCTCACTGCTCACCCGGATTTCATCGATGAATGCACCGCCGAATTCGGCTCCGCCGTCCGACGAGATGCGCCAGCGCAATTTGATCGATTGCCCGGCATAGGCGGCGAGACTGGCTGAGAAATCCTGGAACGAGGCCAGCGCAGTTTCATCGGCAGGTGTTGCCGAGGTGGATCCACCAAACGCAGGCGTGTTCAGCGGATATCCGCAAGCATTGCCTTCATTGGTGATCGTACCTGCGGCGGGATAGCCACCATTCGGGACCAGACTGCTCCATGACGTGCCGCCATTCGTCGAGACCTCAAGCACGAGCAGATCCCAGCCATGTTCGATGTTGTACTTCATCTTGAAGTTCAGCGACGCGCCGGGCTGGATCTGGATCGACGGCGTGGTCATTGCTCCGCAGGTGCTGGCTGGATAGTTACCTCCGTCGGCACCACTGTGGTAGCTCAATACGCCTGCGGTCGCCGCCGTATTGGTCACCTGCCATGGCAATTCGAGGTTTGAATAGACATGCGTATCGCCATCATCGAGATAGAAATTGCCATCGACGCCGCTCGAGCCGACCGCGGTGCCAACAACGGTTTGGCTGATCGGCGCGATGTTGCCCTCCGCGTCTTGTGCAAGAACCTTGTAATAGTAGGGTTGCGCTGGCAGAACCGAAACGTCGTCGAAGCTTGCGCTGGTCAAGCCGGTGACAATCGTCGATGGTGAAGTGAAGTAAGGGCTGGCCGAGCGTTGAACCGAGTAGTTCATCGTCGGCGACAGCGGGCAACTCGACGTCGCGGGCATCCAGCTCAACCCGACCTTGCAGCTTGCATTGAGCGTCGATCCGCCAACGAGACTGCTGGTGTCAAAGTTGGGCTGAATGGTGCAGGGGCCGTTGTAGGCTAGGTCAACGCAAGCGGAAGCGGCTCCTTCGACATCATTGCTGATGCCGCGAACCCGATAGGCGTAGTTGTATCCACCCTGAGTTGTCGTATCCAGCAACGGACTTGAAGCGCCTGATGCGATGAGGCGGAAATCACCAGCGGCAGCGGTGGCGCAAGTGCCCGCCGTTCGATAAAGCTGGAAGCCCTGAGCGCCACCACCTGCGCTGAAGGCGACCGAAGCGCCACTGCTGGACGAGGAGACGCTCAAGGCCGTGGGCGCCGCGAACGCCGCGGTATCCGGCACGCCGAATTTGCCGGATACCGCCAGTGCGTAACCCTGGCGATTCGTATTGGCCCGGCTGCCGCCTGGTACCGCAGTGCCTTTCACGCGGAACGTATAGGAGCCCGCAGCAGGAGCGGTCAGACGCACCTGTTCGACCGTATTGCGAATATCCGCACTGCCACCCGTCGTTGAAACCCCGGATGCGAACACGTTGCCGCGGTAGAGCGTGGCACCGGGGCCGACAACCTCGAGATCGAGATTATTGACCAAGGTCAGGGCCGAACCGCTGGTGGCCTCAGGGTCATACCACGTCAGCGTCGCGCGCAACTCCTGCCCCGCTTGTACATTGGCGATCGTGTATTCGTTGACATCTGCGGTCTTCAGTCCGGAGACATTTGTTCGCTCGAACAGGCGCAAGCGACGATTGTCGTTACCGAACGCACTCGGCGTAGTCGTGAACCAGAGGTTTGAATCGGTCCAGGCGCGACCCCAGCCGTAGTTGCCGGTGCCAAACTGGTCTGCAGGGGTGGCGCCGAGAATGGGATTTGTACCGTTGAGGAGCACGGCCTTCATGGCCATGCCGCTCGGCGTATAGGTGTCGGCGGTTGTCTTGGCACCGCGGGGGTAAAAACCATCCATGAAATACTGGCGGACGAGTCCGGCATTGCCGGCAATCGTCGGTGCCGCCATGGAGGTGCCCGATAATGGCTTCGAGACAGCCGCCTCGATGGTGGCCGTCGTGCTCGCATCTCCGGATGCCGAAATCGTGCTCGATCCTGGAGCCATGATGTCCGGTTTGATCCGCCCGTCCTGAGTCGGTCCTCGGCTTGAGAAGCTGGCGATGGAGCGGCTTCCGGCGTGACCCAGCGCCCCAACGGTAATCGAGTTCTTGGCATTGCCGGGTGAGCCGGTGGTGGTTGCCGCAGAGCCGCTGTTTCCCGCCGAGACGACGAAGATCAAATCCTCGATTTGCGACAACGTGTTGTCGACTACGCGGTCGCTGCCGCTGTAGGCGCCGGCGCTGGCACTGCCCCAACTCGCGCTGTGGATGCCGGCACCCGCATCATGGGCCTGGCGCAGCGTGCCGCCGAGGTTGGTGATGGACAGGCAGCCCGACGTGTCATTGCCGATGTCCTGGAACAAGAGCTGAGCATTCGGCGCCATGCCATCGGCAAGCTCATGTCCGGACGAGGTCGGTGTCGAAGCGGTGTACACAGTGGCGCCAACAGAACCTCCCGCGTCGCCCGCAATGGTTCCGCTGGTGTGCGTTCCGTGATAACTCGTGGAAGAGCCGCCTGGACACGTGGAATTGTTGTCATAGGCCGTGGCACCGGGTTGAACCCAATAAGCGTAGACCTTGTTGTCGGCACGGGTGGCGCCAAGCGCAGGGGGCACGGGGCTGTCGGCGGTGGTGATCTCAGTGTGGTCGCCGGCACCCTTGTTGAGCGTGGTGAACCAGGCCTCGTTTGCATCCAGGCCCGAGTCTGAAATGCTGATGATCTGGCCTGTTCCGAACAAACCGTGATCCCACAGTGGTTCGCGACCGGGGTCAACCGCGCCAGAACCTGCCGGGTTTGCCGTGGAATCGCCCTGAATGGCGCCTATGCCACCGGCGTTGTTGACGAACTCCTGAATGTGCGGGGCTACCCAGGCGACGCTGTCCTCGGCTGTCGCCGCACGAACGAGGGCATCCAGTTGAGCTTCGCTGACATGGATTCGGACCGAGGGCATCGAGTCATTCTCGACCCGCGACAGGATCGTGACACCCTGTTGCTTGCCGATAGCCAGCGCGATTTGTTCGGCCGATTCACCCGCGAAGCCAAAAATGTCAATCTCGAGGCCACCTTGGGGAGCGAGCGCGAGGGACGAGCGTGCATCGATCCACAGCGCTGGATCAAGCTTCTGTCCAGGCTGATAGATGCCAACCCAGCGCACCGAGGAATCGGCGCGCAATTCGCTCAGCGCATTTTTTCCGAGGCGCACTTGATAGGCGTTGTTCGGAACATAGCCGAGGAAGGTTACCCCGCGCTTTTCCAGACGTTCGCGTGCCTGGGCTGGATCACTGTTGAACTGGACGATCGCATAGCGACCCGATTCGACATCGGCCGCCGCGCCGGTGGATGAAAAATCAACGCGTTGCGCGGTGGGATCAATCAGACCGGAACTCAGCAAAAGCAGGTGGCTGTCGCTGGCGCGCGCGTTGGTCAGTTGATCGGGAGCCACTGCACTAGGTGCCACCCTCTGCAGGGCGTCTTGGGCAGCGTGTGCACTGCCCAGCGCAAAAATAACCGCAGCAGCGAGGGCCGTGCGAACTAGGGTCTTCGATTTCATCTGTATCCCCGAAAAATGCAGCATCTGGAGGTGAGCAACGGATCGACACGAATCGTGCAGACCGGGCTTGAGGTTTGCCGGACATTTGTCCCAAAAACTGGAGTCTTCCGGACTCCAGATAGTGCCCTGAGCGATGACTCAAGTGTTCCGGCCATGGATGGAACAAGGGTCATGCCTGCGCAGGACGGGTGGAGCTTACTCCTGAAAGCCCTGATCCCTCAGCGCGCCTGACTGCTGTCTCTCGACTCCCGGCAAAGCCTGCCGCAGCTTGCCTTGCATCCGCACCGATAGGCCGCATTTTGATCGGCCTCATCGAACACCCGCATGGCATGAACACGAACGACGACAGGCTCTACCCATTCCACTTGCCGGATGCTGGCGTCCGCGGGCAGGTTGCTTATCTGGATTCGAGTTGGCAGCAAATTCTTGCCCACGCCGACTATCCGGCAGGCGTGCGCCAACTTCTTGGCGAATCGCTGGCGGCCAGCGCGATGTTTGCGGGCGCGTTGAAATTCGATGGAAGCCTGTCGATCCATCTGCGGAGTGCTGGCGCGCTGCGTCTGCTGTTTGCCGAATGTACGCATGCGGGCGAACTTCGCGGCATCGCCCGTTGTAATGAAGGATCGGTCGATGCCGAAGTCGATCTGGCCCAGCCCGGCAGCCAGCTTGCGATCACGATCGAGAATGCTCAGACCGAAACGCGCTACCAGGGGCTGGTACCGGTCGAGTCGGGGCGGCTCGCGGAAGCCTTCGAGAGCTATTTTGACCGCTCCGAACAGTTGCCCACGCGAATCATGTTGGTCGAGCGCGATGGGCGCTGTGCCGGCATCATGTTGCAGAGGGTTGCAGACACAGGGGGCATGTCAGGGTCAGTCGACAGCGACGCATGGAACCGCGTGAGTCACCTTCTGGCCACGCTGGGCGAGGAGGAGTTGCTCGATCTCCCCGTTGAAACCCTTCTGCTGCGCCTGTTTCATGAGGAGGGCGTCATTCTTCAAGCGGGGCGGCCGCTGCGGTTCAACTGCAGCTGCTCGCGTGAGCGCGTGCTGGGCATGTTGCGAGCGCTCGGGCGCGACGAAGCATTTGCCGGCATCGATGAAACTGGAAAACTGCGCGTGACCTGCGAGTTCTGCAATCGCGACTATGTGCTCGACGAGGTCGATCTTGCCGGCCAGTTTGCCAAGGTTCCCGCGGTTCCCGGGCCGCCGACCGCGCAATAGACGCGACAACATGCTCGCGAGGTTCATCGGCCTGCAGGCTTAAGCGGCAATCGGCGGGTAGCCCGCGAACCCTGCTATCGAAGATTTTGGGCAATGGCTGGGCCACAGCCGGAAGATCGCTGGTGTTCCTGAATCGCGCTTGAAAAGCTCTGTTGATTCAACCGCTACCAAGCCATAGTTGAGACGCATTGAACTGTTTGTTTTTCGTAAATGCGGGTACACTGGCGGCGCAAGATCTGCACAGAAACGTGCATTGCGCGTTTTCCTGCAGTGGAACTTGAAAAGCCCAACGTAGTCCTTGATACCACCGATCGGATCCGCTTGATGTTGCTGCGCATAGCCATATTCCTGTTGTCTCTGCTGGTCTCGGTTAATGCCGTGGCACAGACGATCACGCCAGCGACGCTGGTCGATGGGCAGCGTCCGATGTTCGATCGTCTGCTTTCGATCGAGTCGGATTCCCCGCTGGCAGGCAATTCCGGTCAGATTGTTCCCCTCTGGGCGAGTCCGGATGGGCGATTGCTGGCAATCGTCGCGCTTTCACGTGATGCCGGGGCGCCGACATTGCCGCCATCACCGGTATTTGGCGGAGTTTCGGATTTGCGTGTCGTCGATGCGACTGATCTGTTTTCGGCGGGTCTGCGCTTACGCTTGGGACACGGTTTTCGCACCGATCTGGCCCTCGCTCGGCAGGTCTCCACGCCACTTTCGTACGATTTTGCGAATCAGGCTGAGTGTGCCTCCATCTCGTGCTTTGGCGACTCCGCTGGCTCGGGCAACACATCCGCCCTCTCAGCCAGTGTTGGATTCGGTTGGGCGCCCCTGTCGGGCACCGGGTCAGACCTGTCATTCGGACTTTCCTGGCTTGATGCCGGTAACCCGTCATTGCGTTCGCCGGCGAGCTTGGTCATGACTTCGTCGCCGATTGATCTGGCCTTTATCGACATGCCTGGGCTGATCGATTACCGATTGAATTCCTCGCGTCAACTGAATGCCCGCGGTATCTGGCATCTGGGGCAGGAGAAGATGATTGACTTGAGTGCCGCCCTGGGCCGCGCCAAGCTCTCGCCGATCTGGTACGGGCTGGCCGATTCGGGTCTGGACCTCGATCAGGCCTCGCTCGGACTCGGCCTTGCGAGCGGTTCGCTGCGTGGCAGCATCGTCGGGCGGATCAACAGTGTCGATAGCCCGGGACAAATCGGAAATCGCCGCTGGAGCGGAGTTGATCTTGGTGTCTCGTGGCGCACGCCATGGCGCGGCGAGGTAACTGTCGGTGCGCAGAATGTGTGGTCGGCCCAGCTTGATGCCGCCCCTCGGGAGCCAGATCCGAGCCAGGCACGCATGCCCTATGTCCAGTACCGGCAGGATCTCTGAATTCCCATTCCAGCGTTATTTTTGGCGCAACGCAATGTTTGTCGACGGCGAGGCGTGTTGCGGATTCCGGCATGCCCCCGGTCCCAATCAATCCCGAACTGTCCGTCACCTTATGCTGCGTTGACCCGCGCGCGGCCCTGATCATTCTGCTGTAAACCGATCCGATCCGGTTCGATCGCTTAATCACGCGCGTCGTGATTGCTAACTCGCTGAATCGAAAGGGATAAGTCTTGGCGCACTGTTGGTTGTTAAATGCGCAATTGGGGATTCCCATAACGTGAGAATGTTGTTAGTATCCCGCCAATGCCAGCAGCCTTTTCGGTTGGTTTTGGCTACCCAGCAGCAAGGAACGGATGATTCAAAGTTCCTTTCTATGCAATGTCCCGAATCCGTGTCACCTGTAACACCACTCTAAAAAACGTTGGAGAGCGTAATGACATTAACGAACAACGAGCTTAAGAAGGCTGTGCGCCTCGCGCTTTATGCGGGTACCACGGCCATCGTCGGTTTGAGCACCATGCCGGTCTTCGCCCAGGACAACGAGCAGGGCAGCGAAAGGCTGGAGACCATCGTAGTAACCGGTTCACGCATTCGTCGTGTAGACGTCGAAAGCGCAAGCCCGGTTTTCTCGATCGAAAAGGCCGATATCCAGAAAAGCGGCAAGCTCACCATCGGTGACTTGATCCAGGAAAGCCCGGCGATCTCCGGCGCGGCAACCAACCCTTCCGTGAACAACGGTGGTGGTAGCGGTGCTTCGACGATCTCCCTGCGCGGCCTCGGCTCGCAACGTACCCTCTTGCTGGTCGACGGACGTCGCCTGGCCTATTCGGACGTCAACTCGATTCCGATCAACATGGTCGAGCGCATCGACATCCTCAAGGATGGCGCCTCGGCGATTTACGGCTCCGACGCAATCGGCGGCGTGGTCAACTTCATCCTGAGCAAGAACTATCAGGGCATTTCGGCCTCCGTGGACTACGGCATCTCCGATCGGGATGACGGTACGCGTAAGGGCTTCCAGATGAACATCGGTCATACCAGCGACCGCGGTAGCCTGAACATCGGCATGACCTACAACAAGCAGGATGCCATCAGCGCGGGCGATCGCAAGTTCTCGAACCCGTCCTTGTACAACTACTACGGCACGGTCATTCCACTCGGCTCCGGCTCGATTCCAGACGGCCGCTTCGTGATTCCGCGTACCGCTGCGGCAGCCGTCGGCATCAACTGCCCGGGCACCGGCTCGACAGTCAGCGTGACCCGCGTCCACGGTGCAGAAGGCACCAACGCGTCGCAGTTCCGCTGCTACGTCGGTGGTGGTAGCCCGAACGACACCTTCAACTATTCGCCGTACAACCTCGAGCTGACTCCTTCCGAGCGTGCTGGCCTGTTCGTCAATGGCAACTATCGCATCACGGATACGATTGAGGCCTACTTGACGGCGTTCACCAACAAGACGCGCTCCAAGTACGTCATCGCGCCGTTGCCGCTGATCGTCGCCCAGCTGGGTGCGCCCATCTCGGCACAAAGTGTGTACAACCCGTTTGGCGTCAATATCCGCAGCGGCGGCATTCGTGATCTCTCGGGCGGCAATCGTGAAGGCTCGTACGAAACGCAGGCCGACCAGTTCAGCTCGGGATTGCGCGGCAGCTTCGGTGACACCTGGCAGTGGGATGCTGGCGTCACTTGGGCGCGCACCTCGCAGGATCGCGGCAACACCGGCTACTACTACCTGCCGGCATTCGCCGATGCAATTGGTCCGTCGTTCTTTGACGTGAATGGCGTTGCACGTTGCGGCACCCCGACTACGCCGATCGCAGGCTGCGTGCCACTCAACCTGTTCAACTTCGACACATCGACCGCCGCTGGCGCGTTGACGCGTTCGCAGCTTGATGCCCTCCAGCTGACCGTGCGCTCGCACAACTACTCCACCCAGAAGAGCGCGCAGTTCAACGTCACCGGCGAAATCTTCAACCTGCCTGCCGGCGCTGTTGGCCTTGCCGTCGGTGGTGAGTATCGCAAGGACTACCAGTACTTCCAGCCGGATTTCGTCTCGACGATTACCGACCCGAACCAGGGTTCCTGCCTGACCTTCACCGATGCCTGCGGTTCGCCCTCGAAGGGCCAGCTCAGCGTGCGTGAGTTCTACGGCGAGTTGTTCGTCCCGATTCTGGCCGACCTGCCGTTTGCGAAGTCGCTCAATCTGACCCTCGGTTCACGTTATTCCGACTACTCCGCGTTTGGCACCACGACGAACTCGAAGATCGGTTTTGAATATCGCCCGATCGACGACTTGATGCTGCGCGGTACGGTTGCGGAAGTCTTCCGTTCGCCG